>JBKJVA010000057.1:0-7822 GCA_046589675.1 Usitatibacteraceae bacterium | reverse complement strand
TGGCGGAGAGGGCGGGATTCGAACCCGCGGTAGGCTATTAACCTACGCACGCTTTCCAGGCGTGTGACTTAAACCGCTCATCCACCTCTCCAGCAAGGGGCGAATGATAAACGACTGGGCACTTTGACGCAAATTTCACTGTTGTTCGCAAAGCGACGAGAGGCGCACCTTTAGCGACGTCACGCCTCACGCCGAGCCGCAGGATCCTGCTTGTAAAACGCTTTGAGCTGTTGATAAACCAAAGGAAAAGTCACTTGCACTAACTCTGGCATTTCAAAAAACACTTCCGAAATGACGGCAAAAAATTCTGCAGGATTCTCCGCCGCATAGGGGTCAATCGGAATTGCATCTAACGCGCTGCCGCCGTCTTTGCGGGCAAGCGCATCGGCCTCATCAACCTGCTTGCAAAAAGCGAGATACGCAACGAGGAAGCTGCGTTTCCACGTCTCCTTGCTCATGCCGCGGTGTAGCGGCGGATAGCCGTTGGCTTCGCCGTTGAGCATATCCAGTTTATGTGCGAATTCGTGAATAACCACGTTGTAGCCGTCACCGCGGTCGATCGCGTTTTCGGTCTGTGCGAGGTCGGCATGTGACAACACGACCGGTCCGCCAAGCCAGGCCTCGCCTGCGAGCGGATCACGCGTGGTGTGCACGACGCCGAATTCGTCGATTTCTTCATGCGTCTTCGCGAACTGGCCGGGGTACACAATAATTTCGCTCCAGCCGTCGTAATAATCGACATCGAGTTCAAGGATGAGGATGCACGCCTGCGCCGCAATCTGTATGCGTATGAGTTCATTAACTTCAAATTCTGCCGCACCGACGATGTTTTTTCGTGCAAGAAAGTCTGATGCGATCAGGCGCAGGCGGCGATTCTCCTCAACCGTCAAGCGACGTACGAATTGATAATTGGCGGTCGCATGATTCCACGCAGCCAGATCGATAAGTTCAAATTTTTTAGATGGCAGCCCGCGTGCACGGCGAAACGCACGCGCAGACGATCGAAACAATGGCCTAAAGAGCTTGTCCAGCATCGACTGTAAGTGGCGTTGACACCGCGCTTTTCAAGTGTCTGGTTGGAGGGAATCAGCTGGCGGGGTTCGCGCGTCGTGATGATAACAACCCTGAAAGCTGAAGGTATGATCGGGATATTATTGGAAAAACGCGACGCACACATTTTCTGGACGAGGAAATATCAATGACGAAGAAAAATTGGCTGCCATTGCTCTGGTTTATGGCGACTTCACTCGGCGGCACTGCAACCGCGCAGTGGAAGCCGGACGCCGGAATGATTCTCATCGGCAAAGTGGTGACGATGAATGACGCGGGTGATGTTTTGCCAAACGCGCGCGTGTGGCTGGCCAGCGGCAAGATCATGGCGATCGCCAAGGCGGGTGAATCGCTTCCCGATGCGGCCAAAGACGCAGTGGTGATCGAAACCAAAGGCGCAATCTATCCCGGCATGATCGACTTGCACAACCATCCTGATTACGCGATCTACCCGCTGATGCCCATCACCAAGAAATACCGCGATCGCTACGAATGGCGCTGGTATGACGAGGTCTACAACAAGCGCATCACCTTCCCGCAGGAGTTGATGACGCGCGCCTATTATTTTGATTTAGGACTGGAGATTGGCCGCTATGGAGAATACAAAGCCCTCGCGGGCGGCGCGACTTCCATTCAAGGGGGTGGCGCAATCAATCGTGGTCTGTCGCCAGGCAGATACGGAAATTACCAGCAACTGCCAGGCGGCAGCCCGCCGCTATATGGAACCTACGTCAGCGCCGTAAACGCTCGTGAGGAATGTCTGGTCCGCAATATTGAATTTTCCCTGGTGGAGTCGCGGGTGGCAACCAGCCGCGTCGACATCGGCAATAGCGCCAAGTCCTGGGCAGACATGCAAGCGGAGCGCGCCAGGGGGCCACTGGTGGTTCATCTAGCGGAAGGTGCCTCGCCACGCATGGCCGGAGAATTCAATAGCGTTAAGGACAGCGGCTTGCTGGGGCCGGAGTTAATCGCCATTCACGGCGTCGGACTGACCGGGCCGCAATTAATCGAAATGGCCAAAGCAGGTGCCAAACTGGTCTGGTCGCCGTTATCGAATTTCATGCTCTACGGCAAAACTGCCGACGTCGCTGCAGCCAAACGTGCGGGATTGTCGATCAGCCTCGCACCTGACTGGGCCCCGTCCGGCAGCAAATCAATACTTGGCGAATTGAAGGTCGCTGATTTGGTCAACAAAAATGCGCTCAAGGGATTATTCAGCGACCGTGAATTGGTCGAGATGGTGACCAGAAAACCCGCCGCCGCGATGGATTGGAACAAGCGCCTGGGGCAGATCAGTGAAGGATATTTGGCAGACGTGATCGTGGTGGATGATAAAAATGCTGACCCTTACCGTAACCTGATCAACGCGATCGAAGAGAATATCCAGATGGTGGTAGTGCGCGGCGAGCCGCTGTATGGCGACGTTGCATTGATGCAAACGTTACGCGGCACAGCGAACGATGTCGAAGCCACATCGACATTCAAGAACCGGGACAAGCGTGTCCGTATCAAAGTGATGGTGCCCAACTGCCCAAACACGGGGCTACCATTGACGAGCGTTGCAGAGACCCGGGCGCGCATTCAAGAGGCGCTCAAATTTGACGCCGCCTATGTTGCAAAAAGGGTGGCGAGTGAACAGATTGACAAGGATTTGCAACGCTGTGAGGTTGGTAAAACGCGCGCCAAGCCGGGCGATCCCGTCACGGTAGCCGAAGCGAGACGCATGCTCACATGTCGATTTGGGTTACCGTTCGAGAAAACCACGGTGAGCCCGCTGACAACGAATGAAGACCCGCAGTTTTTCTCCAGACTGATGAAGAACCCGAACTTGCCGGCTTATCTGCGGGCGTTGCCTGACTATTACCGGAACTAGCAGCCTGTCGGACTTATGGAATCGAAGCGAAAAATGAGCTGGGCGAGGGCAGATTTTGCGAGTTTTCACCTTACGGCGAAATACCTGCTTACCCCGCTGCACGCTTTTCGAGCCAATGGTTGTTCCATTGGCGCTGGAAAGAAGGGAATTATGCACCGGCCAGATCATTTTGCAGCCGATTTCCCTTAAGTCCGACAGGCTGCTAGGGGGCTAGCCGCTCAACCTTCCATTTGCCGTCCACCAGCCGATAGCAAATGCGATCATGCAAACGGCTGTGCCGCCCCTGCCAAAACTCAAAAAAACTTGGCACCACACGATAACCTCCCCAGTGTGCGGGCCGCGGTGGATTTTCGCCGTGCTCGGCGGAGTAGGCAGCGAAGCGTGCTTCCAGCGCGGTGCGCGAAGGCAGCACCTGGCTTTGCGGCGATGCCCAGGCACCGATGCGGCTCAATGCCGGGCGGCTTTGGTAGTACTCATCCGAATCTGCAGCGCTGACGGTCTCTACACGGCCCTCGATACGAATCTGTCGTTCGAGTTCCGGCCAGAAAAATAAAAGTGCGGCGCGATTGTTGGCGGCGAGGTCCTGGCCCTTACGGCTTTGATAATTGGTAAAAAATACCATGCCGCGCTCATCAAAATCCTTGATCAGGACGATACGCGCGGAGGGACGGCCAATGGCGTCACAGGTGGCCAACGTCATCGCATTCAGTGCGGGAAGCTCTGCTTTGGTTGCGTCTCCAAACCATTTATCAAATTGCGTAAACGGAGAAGGTGCAATATCACTCTCATCGAGTGACGCGAGTTTGTAGTCGGTGCGGAGGTCAGCTAGTTTCATGATTTCAATCGGAGAGATTTTTCGGCCATGCGGGCGATGCTGCGTTGTTGTGATGGTTGTGCCAAATTTTCAAGCGCAATCCATTTTGCACCCAGCGATTCTTCTGAAATCGTTACGCGCGTGTCTGGAGCAATGATGCGGTAACGAGCATCGTAGTGCAAGTGTGCTGTCTCAAATCCGGAGTTGCTCGCACGTGCGGGAATTACGTGGATGTCGATATCGAACAGCGCGTCACTTGCGAAATTTAAACCTGCGATGCCGGTTTCTTCCAGCGCTTCTCTCATTGCGCCCGCTGCAGGTGAGCCATCGGTATCGTCCAGATGGCCGCCAGGCTGTACCCAGAGATTGAGTTTGACGTGATGCATCAGGAGCGCATGCGTGCGAGCAAGATTTAGTATCCACGCCGATCCGGTAACGTGTCCTTCGATGTTCGTACGTCTCCACCAACTGTGTCGATGCGACGCAACGAATCGCACGATTTTACTGAGATGATCTGCTTCTTCCTGATCGATGGGCGCGTGTATTGCGAGCGCCGCAAGGAAATTGTCTGTGTTCATTGCCGCTGCGAAAAATCTGCAATCATAGTCGCTCTCACCCAAACGTGCGGAATTTCTGCCACTACAGACTCGTTGCGCGATTACAACGACGTATTGCACATTTGCGTAAATAATGCGTTATATTTGCCCTGTGGTACGGATTCACTCTTATGAGTCGTTGTGGATCCCCGCGCATGTTAATGACATTTCGAAAACAACCTGGAGGATTTACATGGCCGCAAAGAAACCCGCCGCAAAGAAACCCGCTGCCAAAAAACCGGCCGCAAAGAAACCCGCCGCAAAAAAACCGGCAGCAAAGAAGCCCGCCGCCAAGAAGCCAGCAGCGAAAAAACCGGCAGCCAAGAAGCCCGCCGCCAAAAAAGCCGCACCGAAGAAACCTGCCGTTAAGCGCAAGCCCAATGCAGCGTTCATGAAGCCGATGAATATCAGTCCTGTTCTCGGCGCAGTCATTGGTTCTGCACCGCAACCACGCACCGAAGTCACCAAGAAGCTTTGGGACTACATCAAGAAAAACAAACTGCAAGACGCCATCAACCGTCGCATGATCAATGCCGATGAGAAACTCAGAGCCGTGTTCGGCGGCAAGAAAGTCGTTTCGATGTTTGAAATGACCAAGCTGGTTTCCGCGCATCTGAAGTAATCGCTTCGGCGAAACGCCGTCGGATACCGCAAGGCCGTTCGACCGTGTTCACCCTGAAGGCCGGTACTACCCGTGTGGTGTACCGGCCTTTGTTTTTCTGATTATTGAAGAGAAAATCCCCATGAATGCTCGTTTGCAGAATCACCTGTTTCGTCTCGTCAAGCGACCCATCGGCGAACCGAAGCGTGATGACTTCGCTTTCGATGTCGAGACTGTCAGCGAGATTGCGGAGGGCCAACTGCTGGTCAAGACGCTCTACCTCTCGCTCGACCCCGCCATGCGCGGCTGGATGAATGACGCCAGGTCATACATTGCACCGGTCGCACTGGGTGACGTGATGCGCGCGGGCGGTATCGGTACCGTGATCATGTCCAGGCATCCAAAATTTCAAGCGGGCGACACCGTGAGCGGCATGCTGAACGTACAAGAGTACGCCGTTTCAGACGGCAAGGGCATGGTTACGGTCGATTCCAAGCTGGCACCCCTGACTTGTTACTTGAACGTACTTGGCATGCCCGGCATGACGGCCTATTTTGGTTTGCTTGAATCTGGTCAGCCCAAGGTGGGCGAGACACTTGTGGTGTCCGGTGCCTCCGGTGCGGTCGGTGCCACTGTCGGCCAGATAGCAAAAATCCTCGGACTCAGGGTGGTCGGTATTGCGGGTGGACGAGAGAAATGCGATTACGTCATCAAGGAGCTAGGCTTCGATGCCTGCGTTGACTACAAAAATCAAGACGTGCGCAAAGGCTTGAAGGAAGCCTGTCCTGGCGGTATTGACATTTATTTTGACAATGTCGGCGGTGAAATTCTCGATATCGTACTGACCCGCATCAATCTGAAGGCGCGCATCGTGATCTGCGGTGCAATCTCCCAATACAACAACAGTGGGCCGGTGAAAGGGCCCTCAAACTACCTTTCGCTGCTGGTCAATCGTGCGCGCATGGAAGGCATCGTCGTGTTTGATTACGCACCGCGTTACAAGGAGGGCGCAATACAGATGGGCCAGTGGATGGCAGAAGGAACGCTGAAATCGCGCGAACATGTTGTAGAGGGACTTGAAACCTTTCCGGAGACATTAATGAAGTTGTTCAACGGCGAGAATTTTGGAAAGTTGGTGTTGAAGGTGGCTTGAGGGTTGGTTGCGTGAAGGAGCGCCCCGCTATCGAGCCCCTGGAGAAGGCGTATTTGCCAACCATTCCCGCAATGCGGCATCCGCTTCTCCATAGTGAAATTTAATCAGGGTGAAGTAGTTTTCAAGGCTTTCCTGGGTACGCGCGTCGAGTTCCATGTTGCCTTTTATTTTTCGGGCAGCTAGTTCCAGCTCTTTGCAATAAGCTGCCACACGCGGATATCCCATGCTGGCAGAAGACCCGCGCAGGCTATGTGCGATCTCGGCAAGCTGGGACCAGTGGGCACTTGCTAGAAGGCATTCCATCTCCTGCATGCGTTCCCCCGCTTTGTTTTGAAATAACCGGATGAGACCGCCAACAGCATCTTGCTCACCATTGTCAGCGCCAGGAGCCGCTGGCAGATAACGCAGGTCGTCAAGTTGTTCGAAATCGAGGATGGGCAACACGTCGGCAGCGGGGACTTCCAAGACTTGTTGTGGCGTCATCTGTGGCGTCATTTGAGTGTCAGTGTTGATCGGGCGAAGCGCGTCACCGACTGGAAATAATCTTTTAAATAGACTTTGCAAGTCACCGGTGCGGATAGGCTTGGAGATGTAGTCCGTCATGCCCATCGAGAGATAGTGTTCGCGGTCGCCAGGCAGCGCGTGGGCGGTCATTGCGACTATTGGCGGACACAATTCAGATTGGAGCGCAGCACGAATACGTTGCATTGCCGTCACACCATCGAGCTCAGGCATGTGGATGTCCATGAGAATCACGTCGTACTGGCCTACGATGGCTTTTTTTGCAGCGATGCTGCCATCGCAGGCCAAATCTGACTCGCATCCCAGGTTCTTAAGCATGCCAAGAATTACCCGCTGATTTATCTCATTGTCCTCAGCGACCAGTATTTTGGGCGCACGTCCGCTTATCTGCAGCGACGGCACATTGTGGCGATTATTTTCTGGCGGCACCGCCGAACTTGCACTTAATCTTGCCGTCGAGTGTGTAATCGATGCTCCCTCCAGGGTTTGCAGGTCGTAGACCGGTGCAAATGAATAGGGACGAGTCGCCACATCCAGATTCGGTTGATGCAATACCGCGCGCATCAGCACGTCAAAAATTCTACCTCGACCGGCCGGACGCATGATGAAGGCGTCATGGCGAAACGGGGCCGTTTGCTGCTGTTGCGTGAGTTCGGCACGAGAGGTGGACGACTGCAAAATGACTGAAATTAACGGCTGGCCAGAGCGCTGTCGTTCGCGGTCGTCGATTTCAAGAGCGTCACGCAGGCCTGAAGTTTCAACCGACAACGTCTCCATTTCAGTCAATAAAATGTTAAATGCCGGTTCGGTTTTAAATATTTGCAGGGCTTTCTCTGGTGCCGCTGTCACCGTTTCAAACCCCCAAAGTGAATAGCGGTGTTGCTGGATCTTCCGACGATTCTCATTCCGGTCGATCACGAGAAGCCGCTTGTTAAGAAAATCGGTGACGGCCCGTTGCATGTAGGGTTTATGCGGCCCCCGGGCAGCGCTTGTCGACACGGTAAAGATAAACGTTGAACCCTGCCCCTCAACACTTTCAACGCGGACGTCCCCCCCCATGAGCTGTGAAAGCCGTCGCACAATCGCAAGCCCCAGACCGGTACCGCCATATTTGCGCGTTGTCGACGCATCTACCTGGGTGAACGGCTGAAACAGTTTACCGGCACGATCGCTCGGTATGCCAATTCCAGTATCCGAGACCCGGCCTTCAAGC
>JBKJVA010000018.1:0-16627 GCA_046589675.1 Usitatibacteraceae bacterium | reverse complement strand
CAAGTTATTTTGAAGTATGAGATGCCGATGAACGAAGTGGTGATGGATTTTTTCGACAAGCTGAAATCGGTTTCACGTGGCTACGCTTCGCTGGATTACGAGTTCAAGGAATACCGCGCATCGGATCTGGTGAAGCTCGATATTCTGATTAATGGTGACAAAGTGGATGCACTGTCTTTGATCGTGCATCGCGCCAATAGCCAGTACCGTGGGCGTGAACTTGCCAGCAAGATGCGTGAATTAATCCCTCGCCAGATGTTTGACGTGGCTGTGCAAGCGGCGATTGGTGCCAACATAATTGCCCGCGAAAACATCAAGGCGTTACGCAAGAACGTGATTGCCAAGTGCTACGGGGGAGACATTTCCCGGAAGCGCAAGTTGCTCGAAAAGCAAAAGGCGGGCAAGAAACGCATGAAGCAGGTGGGCAACGTGGAAATTCCGCAAGAGGCATTTTTGGCGATTCTGCAAGTTGATGGAAAGTAACGCGGGATGGCACCCATTCCGTGGGATCGCTACTCGTCGCATCGACCGTGCGGAACAGAATTTGCCATCGCATAATCGAGCCACTAAGAATTGATTGAATAACTAACTCTGGAAAAGACGCAATACGATGAACTGGGAGATGATCGGGTGGTTGGCGCTGGCGACGAGTGGATTGATAATCCTCGCGAGCTTTTTCGTCGTACGCACAAAGACTGCGCTACCAACCGGTGCCTCCGCAGAACAGCACCAGGAACAACACCCCATCCACGCATGGCTTGAAATCGCCTGGCCTGTATTTTTTATCGCCATCATGGGGATGCTCACGCTTAAGGAGGTCATGGGTTTTCCGGCAGTACTGTTATTGGCAACGGTACTGACAGGCATCGTGTGGGTTGTCGATGCATTGGTGTTGAAGAAGTCGCGTACAGGTAAATCGTCCGAGCCCGTCGTGGTGGAGATGGCGCGAAGTTTTTTCCCAGTCATTCTGATCGTATTCGTGCTGCGCTCGTTTCTGTATGAGCCGTTCAAGATACCTTCGGAATCGATGGTGCCAACGCTGGTGGTTGGTGATTTCATTTTGGTCAATAAATTCACCTATGGCATACGGCTACCGGTTATCAATAAAAAAATAGTTGACGTTGGCTTGCCAAAGCGCGGCGATATCATGGTATTTCGCTATCCAGAGAATCCGGGCCTGGATTTTATCAAGCGCGTTGTTGGCATTCCCGGCGACAAAATAGTCTACAAAAATAAACGGCTGATGATCAACGATCAGCCAGTAGTTACCGAACAACTGGACTCGCAGACGCGGGTTGACGACCGCCTGGTCTTTCAAAGTTACGATGTGATTCGCGAAAAACTCGGCGAAAAACCGCACATTTCCTATCTCGACCCCAGGGCGCAAGGTGTGCGGCTTGGCGGGGTTCGCGAGTTCCCCAACCGCGCCAATTGCGCTTACAATGATGATCAAATGGCTTGTACGGTGCCTGCTGGACACTACTTCATGATGGGTGACAACCGGGATAATAGCGAGGACAGTCGCTATTGGGGATTTGTTCCGGAAGATAATATTGTGGGTAAAGCCGTGCTGGTGTGGATGAATTTTGGCTCCATGAAGCGCATTGGCACATCCATAGAGTGAAACTTGATTTCGGCTGCGAGGAACCCATGACAATACCGACACCTGATTTTCGACGCCAACGTGGGGTCGGCTTCATTGGCCTCATTTTTATTTTTGCGGTGGTCGGTGTTGTCCTTCTGCTAGGGATGAAGTTGGTACCGGTTTACATTGAGCTATTTTCCATCAAGAAAGTGATGGCGTCGATGGCGCAAGGTGAAGAAGTCAAAAGTGGAACCGTTTCGGATATCCGCAAGAGCTTTGATCGCCGCGCTGTCATTGATAATATTCAGGCAGTGAGCTCGGCGGATCTGGAGATTACCAAGGAAGCTGGTGAAACCGTGGTTGTCGCGACGTGGCAGCATAGGGTGGTGTTGTTCACCGGCTACACACTTCTAGTCGATTTCAGCGTGAGTACGAAAGACGGCTAATCGCCCAACGATCAACATGACGCTGAGCGAGCTAGAGCAGAAGCTCGGGCATAAATTCACCAATACCGCACTCCTTGCGCAGGCATTGACTCACCGCAGTTTCGGTGTGGACCACAACGAGCGGCTTGAGTTTTTAGGCGACAGTATTCTCAACTGTTGTATTGCAAACATGATCTTCGGTCAGTTTCCTTCTATGCCGGAAGGGGAGCTGAGTCGAATGCGCGCCAACCTGGTGAACCAGTCCGTACTGGCTGAAATTTCGTCGGATCTGGGGATAGGCCATTTGCTGCGCTTGGGAGATGGCGAACTCAAGACCGGCGGCGCGCAGCGCCCCTCGATACTTGGCGATGCATTAGAGGCTATTCTGGGCGCGGTATTTCTTGATGCTGATTTCCGTACTGCGACCAATGTGGTGCGCGTATTATTTGCATCGCGCATTGAAACAATCCGCAATGCAATACCGGTCAAGGACGCCAAGACCGGGCTTCAAGAGTGGTTGCAATCCAAGCATTTGCCACTACCGGAATACACGGTGAAGCGTATTGAAGGGGAGTCGCATCGCCAACTGTTCCATGTCGAGTGTGAAGTAGCTTCCTTCGGCGTAAAGGCGGAGGGAAGCGGTGGCAGCCGTCGCGTTGCCGAGCAGGAGGCTGCAGCGCAAGTGCTGATCGCGTTACAGGAACGCAGTTCCGACGTGGCGACGCCAAGGATGAAATATGGACGCTGAATTTCATTGTGGCACGGTCGCAATCATTGGACGCCCGAACGTCGGAAAATCAACTTTGCTCAATCATCTTGTCGGCCAAAAAGTCAGCATCACCTCCAATAAAGCGCAAACGACCCGCCACCGCATTACCGGCATTTTGACGGATGAAGCGGCGCAGTTTCTGTTTCTGGACACGCCGGGATTCCAAAAGACACATGACACCGCGCTCAATCGGGTATTGAACCGTACCGTCAGTCAAACAGTGATCGATGCAGACGTCGTGGTGGCCATCGTGGAGGCGTTGCGTTTTTCCGAAGCCGACGAGCAGGTCCTGAAGCAAGCGGCCAATAGTTCGCACCTGATTCTGGCGATTAGCAAGTGTGATCGTGTGAAAGAAAAAGGCAAGTTACTCAATTTCCTGAAGGAGATGCAGGGCAAGGCGAACTTTATTGCAATGGTGCCGATCAGTGTAAAGCAGAAGCAGACGTTGGAGGAGCTGAAAAAAGTCATTCGCGCCCACTTGCCTGCGGCACCGCCTGCACATGATGCAGAAACTTTTACCGACCGGTCCGAGCGTTTTATGGCGTCGGAATTTATTCGCGAAAAAGTATTTCGTCAACTGGGCGACGAATTACCTTACGCCGCCAACGTGTTGATTGACAAATATGAAGAGGTCGGCGGTCTAAGACGTATTTTCGCCAGTATCGTCGTGGAAAAAACCAGCCAGAAAGCGATTCTCATCGGAGAAAAAGGCGAGCGCTTGAAGCGCATAGGCACAGACGCCCGCAAAGAAATGGAAGCCAGCTTTGGCTGCAAGGTTTATCTGGAACTTTGGGTGCGTGTCAAGAAAGGCTGGGCCGACGACGGTGCCTTGATTCGCCAGTACGGCTATGAATGATCTGTCGCAACGGCCACCGCAAGCGGACGGCCCGGTAATCAAAATCAAGCGCGCGCGACAGTTCGTTGGCGAATCGGACGCAGGATTTGTGTTACACACCTACGCCTATCGCGAAACCAGCCTGATCGTGGAGGCGTTTACGCGACTGCATGGCCGCCTCGTCATGGTCGCGAAAGGCGCCAAGCGGCCTCAGGGCACTTTGCGGGGCGTGTTGAATCCTTTCCAGGGGCTGCTGCTGGTGTGGTTTGGCAAAGGCGATATGAAAACGTTGAAATCGGCGGAGCAGGAGAAAATTCTGCCGCAGCTTTCTGGTGCCGCGTTGCTGTCCGCATTTTATTTGAATGAGCTGTTGCTAAAGCTTGCAATTCGTGAAGATCCGCATGAGCGTTTGTTCGATGCCTATGCTGATACGATGTCGTCCCTCGCCATGTTGCCAATGGGCGGCCGGTCGACGCGCGAGATCGCACCCATCCTGCGGCAGTTTGAAGTGACGTTGTTGCAGGAGCTGGGCTATGCATTGCAATTTCAAAAAGAAGCGGATAGTCACGCACCGATCCGGGCCGAACGCGAATATTTTTATCTCATAGAGCGCGGGCCGCTGGCCGCTGGCATGGTCGCGCGACAATCTACGCCCGCGGATGGCTTGCTGCTGCAAGGCAAGACACTCCTCGATATGGACTGTTGCGACTATCGCGATCCTCAGACACAAATGCAATCGAAACAATTGATGCGCATGATAATTAACCACTTGCTTGGGGAGAAAATTCTCCATACCCGTCAGTTGATACGGGAAATGCGCTAACAAGATATTTCCCGTTATCACATGGCCAAACTAAGCGTCAATCTGAATAAAATAGCGCTGCTTCGAAACACGCGTGCGCTGGGAATACCCAGTATTACGCGCGCGGCCGATATAGTGATCAAAGCTGGTGCGAATGGCATCACGGTGCATCCCCGGCCTGATGGTCGCCACGTTCGGGGAGGTGACGTGCGCGAATTGGCGGCGTTGCTGAAAGCGACACCCGGCGTGGAGTTCAATATTGAAGGTAACCCATTTCACAATCTGCTTGAGTTCGTGCGCGACGTGCGGCCGCAGCAATGCACGCTGGTGCCGGATGAGAGCGGACAGTTCACTTCGGACCACGGCTGGGATTTGCCGAAAGATGCCGCAAGGCTGGTGCCAATCGTGACGGAACTGAAATCGCTGGGCGTACGCGTATCTTTGTTCATGGATCCTCTGCCAGCGGCAATGTCGCAGGCACGCTCGATAGGCGCGGATCGAGTTGAGCTCTATACCGAACCCTACGCAGAAGCATTTGGGACGATAAAACAAGACACGGTATTAAAGACCTATGTGGATGCGGCAATCGCGGCGCGGGCAGCGGGATTGGGCATCAATGCCGGGCACGATCTGAACCTTGCCAACTTGCCCGCATTTGTCTGCGCGATACCTTGCCTGGCAGAAGTCTCCATTGGCCATGCGCTGGTCGCAGACGCGCTGGAATTCGGCTTGGCCGAAACGGTGAGGCGCTATCGTTCGGCAGCAAGTCTGGTGCGAGTAGACGGCACATGATCTACGGCATCGGCACCGATCTGGTCAACATCAAGCGAATCGAAGAGGCATTGTTTCGTTTTGGCGATCGCTTTTTGCATCGCATACTGAGTGAAGTGGAAGTGGCCGAATATGCCCAATCTTCGCAGCCCGCGCGGTTTATGGCAAAACGCTTTGCCGCGAAAGAAGCCTTTTCAAAGGCTTATGGTACTGGCATAGGCGAGATTATTGGCTGGCACGACGTGCGTGTGACGCATGACGATCTCGGCAAACCTATGCTACAAACCAGCCCCGCACTCTCGGAAAAACTTTACACGCAGGGGATCACCCACACACATATTTCAATCACGGACGAAACCGAGCAAGCGCTGGCGTTCGTCGTTATCGAAAAATCATGACTCTTACTATTTGACTGTGGCGATATGACTCTGACTATTCCATTGGGCCCGGTGATGGCTGACGTTGCCGGACTCGAACTTACTTCAGATGATGAGCAGCGTTTGCAACATCCCCTGATGGGCGGCGTGATTTTATTCGCTCGCAATTTCGCTTCACCAGCACAACTTAAAAAACTGACGGCAAGCATTCACCTATTACGTGAGCCAAGGCTGCCGATCGCCGTGGATCACGAGGGGGGAAGAGTACAACGGTTCCGCGAAGGCTTTACCACCATCCCACCCATGCGCTCACTCGGACTGCGATGGGATGCTTCACCGAACGAAGCTACCCGGCTGGCTGAATCCGTGGGTTACGTCATTGCAGCCGAACTCATTAACCATGGGGTCGATTTCAGTTTTGCGCCGGTCCTGGATGTCGACTGGGGCGAATCCGGCGTAATCGGTGATCGCGCGCTTCACAAAGACCCCGCCGTGATCGTCGAACTTGGACGGGCGCTGACGGTGGGGATGTTGAACGCCGGGATGGCGGCGGTTGGCAAGCACTACCCAGGACACGGATTTGTTCGCGCTGATTCGCACCACGAAATTCCAATGGATGATCGCAGCTTCGAGGAAATTGACAAAACTGATCTGGTTCCGTTTCGTGCGCTTGCCAGGCAGGGGTTGAGTGCGGTAATGCCTGCGCATGTAATTTACGCCAGTGTGGATTCGAAGCCTGCTGGATTTTCATCCAAATGGCTGAAGGATATTCTCCGGGGACAGCTCGGTTTTGACGGCCTTATATTCAGTGACGATCTTTCCATGGAAGGTGCGTCCTCAGCGGGTAATGTCACGCAGCGTGCGCATGCCGCGTTGAATGCGGGTTGCGACATGGTGCTGTTGTGCAATGACCCTGTGCGTACCGATGAATTGCTGCGAGGCTTGACGACAGATGGCGTTGTCTCAAGTGCCGATTTGTCCCGGCGCCTGCAACGCATGCACGGCAGACTAGCAGCTCAAAATGAAAACAGTTATCGGTTGGCGCGTGAAGCGGTACTAGCGCTGGGCGCAGCCACTCAAACTTGATCCGAGCGGCTATTACCTGCGACATTTTTTGTCGCGTCGTTGATAATTTTGGCGACATTGGCGTTGCCTGGCGGCTTGCACGACAGTTGACAAAAGAGCACCAACTGAGAGTTCGCCTGATTGTCGATGATCTAGCTAGCTTCAGCGTGCTCGAGCCGACGATCAATATTTCGAGTGAGTTGCAAATCGTCAGTGGTGTTACTGTGATGGGCTGGGGTCAGGCATCGGCAGCGGCACCTGCTGATCTGGTGATTGAGGCATTTGCCGTTAACTTACCCGAGCCATATGTTGCAGCAATGGTGGCCAGGGTTTCGCCACCGGTATGGATCAATCTCGAATATCTGAGTGCTGAGTCATGGATTGGCGGGCATCATCTGTTGCCATCGCCACATCCCAAACTGTCGTTAACCAAACACTTTTTCTTTCCCGGATTTACGCCAGATACCGGCGGGCTCATTCGCGAGCACGAGCTACTGGCAGAGCGCGACGCCTTTGTTTCGCCAAATAATGCAGACAATTTGCAGGTATTTCTGTTCGGCTACCAAAACGCCGCGTGTCAAAACCTGCTCCAGGCAATGAGCGAATCGAAAGCACCTATCCGATGCACGGTTCCTGAGGGCGCACTCGCCAGGAGCTTGAAGCAACGCGGCGGATGGCCAGACAACCCATCAGCCAATTTCGCGATAGAGACGATCCCGTTTTCCGCTCAGCAAGCGTTTGATCGTTTGCTTTGGCGGCACGATGTTCTGTTTGTCCGCGGTGAAGATTCTTTTGTCCGTGCCCAATGGGCAGCTAAGCCGTTTGTTTGGCAGATTTATCCGCAACCCGATAACGCGCATTGGGTGAAGGTGAACGCTTTTCTTTTGCTCTACTGCGACGGACTGGAAAATACGGCAGCGCTGGCACTTCGAGACCTCTGGCGCGCGTGGAATGCAGAAGACTGCGTAAATATCGGTTCAGCCTGGGGACAGTTCGTCAATCAACTGCCAACACTGCAGACGCATGCCAAAGCGTGGGCGGGTAAGCTTGCGGAAATGCCCGATCTGGCAGCTAACTTATTGAGTTTTTACCGGAAAACCACTAAAATTTAAGGCTTTGCTGGTTTTAGCTGACCCGCAAAAGTAATCTCCAACAAGTTTCAGGATCAAAAATGAAAATCGCTCAAGAACTGCGCGCCGGCAACGTCGTGATGATTGGCAAGGACCCGATGGTCGTGCTGAAAGCTGAATACAGTAAGGGTGGCCGCAACGCCGCCGTGGTCAAAATGAAACTCAAGAATCTGTTAACGTCGTCGGGTATGGAAACGGTCTATAAAGCCGATGACAAGTTTGACGTCGTACAACTCGAACGCAAGGAAGTTACGTACTCATATTTTTCGGATCCGCTCTACGTATTCATGGACAGCGAATACAATCAGTTTGAGGTTGAAGGCGAGAACATGGGCGACGCGCTCAATTATCTCGACGATGGCATGGCCTGCGATGTGATTTTCTATGACGGCAAAGCTATTTCTGTTGAGCTACCCACTTCGGTGGTTCGCGAGATCGAGACCGAGCCTGCCGTGCGCGGCGATACCTCGGGCAAGGTTTTGAAGCCCGCAACGATAAAGCCGACTAATTTCAAGGTTTCTGTACCATTGTTTTGCGGAAGTGGCGACAAAATTGAAATTGATACCCGCACCGGTGAATATCGTCGAAGAGTGTAGAAATCTGGCGCTGCTGACAAAATGATCGTCAAAGGGCACGCAATTACGTGCCCTTGCTTTTTATTGTGCGCAATTCATGACCACCAAAAGATCGATGTTTCAAGCTGCGACATACAGGTCAGATTGCCGCGATTGCCCACGTCTGGCCGCCTTTCGTGGCGAAGTGAAGGGTAAGTTTCCCGATTATTTTTGCAAACCGGTTGCGCCATTTGGTGTCGCAAAGCCCAAGTTGTTAATCGTCGGCCTAGCCCCAGGTCTGCACGGTGCCGGTCGTACCGGCCGCCCATTCACCGGTGACGACGCGGGGGTACTTCTGTACCGCACGCTCTACAAATTTGGTTTCGCCGATCGCGTCGTTTCTGTGGCGATGGACGATGGCTTGAAAATGATCGACTGCCGCATCACCAACGCAGTGAAATGCCTGCCACCGAAGAATAAGCCGGACGTAGCAGAAATTCGCACGTGCAATCAATTCCTGCGAGCGGAAGTCGCGCAGACGTCCCGCCGGACGGTCATCCTGGCGCTGGGTGGCATCGCGCATGGCGCAGTATTGCTGGCGCTGGGATGCAAGGCGGGCACACACAAATTTAGTCACGGCGCAAAACATCACCTGGAGAACGGCCATTTTTTATTCGATAGCTACCATTGCTCTCGCTACAATATCAATACGCGCCGACTATCCGAGAGTGCATTCCAGGATGTGTTCGCTGCGATTCGTGCCCACCTAGCAGCCTGTCGGACTTAAGGGAAATCGGCTGCAAAATGACCTGGCCGGTGCATAATTCCCCGCTTTCCAGCGCTAATGGAACAACCATTGGCTCGAAAAGCGTGAAATTCTGCCCGCGCCCATCTCATTTTTCGCTTCGATTCCTTAAGTCCGACAGGCTGCTAGATTCACAAGAGTGAATTTAATTCAAGCAGCTTTTGCCGACATCGCAACATGAACGAGACTACATTCGACCCCAAACCATTTCTTGCTCTATTGCCCAACCTACCGGGCGTTTATCGCATGAAAAATGCCAAAGGGGTGGTGATTTACGTTGGCAAGGCACGCGACCTCAAGAAACGCGTGTCGTCTTATTTCGTGAAGCGGCACGCCAGCCCCCGCACAACGTTGATGGTCTCCTACATCATGGCCATCGAGACCACAGTGACCCGTAGCGAATCTGAAGCACTGCTACTGGAGAACAATCTGATCAAGTCACTGGCACCGCGCTACAACGTGTTATTCCGGGACGACAAGAGCTACCCTTACATCATGGTGACCGGGCACGCCTTTCCGCAGATTCGCTTTTATCGCGGGGCGCACATCAAACCGAATCGATACTTCGGTCCATTCCCATCGACTTGGGCGGTACGTGAAACCTTGCAGCACTTGCAAAAAGTGTTCAAGCTGCGAACCTGCGATGACAGCGTTTACACCCACCGTTCGCGCCCCTGCCTGCTGCACCAGATCGGTCGTTGTTCGGCACCGTGTGTAGGTCTGGTCGATATGGCCAGCTACCAGCGCGACATCAACAATGCTGAACTTTTTCTACTGGGCAAGGAAAATGAAGTATTAGACCAACTCAACCAAAAAATGGAGGCGGCCGCGACAACATTACAGTTTGAGATGGCTGCAGGTTTCCGCGATCAGATCCGCTCTTTGCAACGCGTGCTTACCAAACAGTTTGTCGAGTCATCCAGCGAGCGTGATGTCGATGTTATTGCCGCCGCCGAAGTCTTTGGCACATGGTGCGTTAATTTGGTAATGATTCGGGGCGGGCGGCATTTGGGCGACAAGAGCTTCTTTCCCGGAAATGCCGGCGACGCGGATTTACAGCTTATCCTCAACGCCTTTATCGCCCAACATTACATCACGCAGACACCGCCCGCACAGTTGATTATCGATGGCAATCTTGATACCAGTGAATGGCAGGATACGCTTTCCGAAATTGCCGGGCACCGCGTGACGGTCGTCACGCGGCCGACGGGCGACGGCAAGAAGTGGATGGCAATGGCGTCCAAAAACGCAGGGTTCGCTATCGAACAGCGACTAGCTGAAACGGCATCTCAGGAGAAACGTCTGTTGTCGATGCGCGAGGTGCTGCAAATGGATAGTCTCGAGCGGGTCGAATGTTTTGATATTTCCCACACCATGGGGGAAGCCACCGTGGCCTCTTGTGTGGTGTTTGATGGCGGTGCGATGCAGCCCTCCCAGTATCGGCTTTATAACATCGCCGGTATTACACCTGGCGACGATTACGCGGCGATGCGCGATGTCCTTCTGCGTCGCTACAAGAAAATCGTTGATCGGCCCGCCGATGAGGCTAATTCCCGACTTGCCCCGGATCTGGTCTTGATTGACGGCGGCAAGGGCCAACTTGGCATAGCCGAAGAGGTGATGAACGAGCTCGGTCTGGGCGACATCCAGTTAATTGGTGTCGCCAAAGGAGAAGAGAGAAAACCAGGGCTCGAAACGCTCATCTTTGGCGGTTCACGGCGTGAGTTGCATCTCCCCAAAGACAATGCCGGTTTTCACCTCATCCAGCAAATTCGCGATGAGGCACACCGTTTTGCCATTACCGGGCACCGTGCGCGACGCGCGAAAAAACGCAATACGTCGCGGCTTGAGGACATCATTGGCGTCGGACCAAAGCGGCGCAAAGCGCTGTTGGCGCAATTTGGCGGGCTGCAAGGGGTGATTTCGGCGAGTATCGATGACCTGGCCAGCGTTGAGGGTATCAGCCGCTACATGGCAGAAACGATCTATAACGAACTTCGCGGGTGAACAGTTAGAATGTCGGTGTGACATTGAACCTACCAAACCTTCTCACTTGGCTGCGCATCGCTGCAATCCCGCTGTTCGTTGCGGTGCTATACGTTGATGACACTTGGCTAACGCAGCATCAGGCGAACATCGTTGCGACGTCGATTTTTGTGGCTGCTGCCATTACCGATTGGTTCGATGGCTATCTTGCCCGCAAGCTGAACCAGATGTCGGCGTTTGGCGCGTTTCTTGATCCCGTCGCCGACAAGTTAATGGTCGCAGCCGCATTGATCGTGTTAGTGGAACTTGGGCGCACCGATGCGATCGTTGCGCTTATCATCATTGGCCGCGAAATCACCATTTCTGCGCTGCGCGAGTGGATGGCGCAATTGGGGCAGTCCAAGAACGTCGCGGTGTCCATGCTAGGAAAGATAAAGACCGTTTCCCAGCTTGTGGCGATTCCTTTTTTACTCTACGACGGTGTGCTATTTAACGCAATTGACTGTCGATTGACAGGCCGTATCCTGATCTGGATCGCGGCCGCGCTTACCATCTGGTCGATGTTTTACTATCTAAAAGCGGCTTTTTCGTCCGACAAACCCGCTTAAGATTTACTCCCCCCCTCATTTTGTGGGGGGCGAGATTGATCGTGCCGCTCCAACATTGCGTCAAACTCTTCGATAGGTAGCGCCGGACTAAACAGGTACCCTTGATACGCGTCACAGCCTTGTTCGGCGAGCAAGGCCCGTTGCGCTTCGGTTTCAACTCCCTCCGCAATAACCTCCAGATCCAACGCGCGCGCCATGGCAATTACGGCTGAAACAATGGCGGCGTCTTCGCGGTCGTGAAGGATGTCAGCGACGAACGTTTTATCGATTTTGAGTGTATCAATGGGAAAGCGCTTGAGGTGCGAAAGACTGGAGTAGCCGGTACCAAAATCGTCTATTGCAACGCGCAAACCCAACTCGCGCAATGACCTCAAGACGTTGCCTACACCATCCGGGTCGCGCAGCATGCTGGTTTCGGTAATCTCGATCTCGATGCATTCGGGGCTGCACTTTTCCCGTTCCAGACGATCTTTAATGCGATCGAGCAGATGCATCGCACGAAATTGCACTGCGGCGAGGTTGATAGCCAGTCGCATCTTGCCATAGCCCTTTTCCTGCCATCGGCGCGACTGAGCAAATGTGATGTCAAGCACCCAATTGCCAATCTCGTGCATCAAGCCGGCTTCCTCGGCGATTTGGACAAATTCTCCAGGCATCACCAAACCGCGTGTCGGATGATGCCAGCGCAGTAATGCCTCCGCACCTATGATGCGCCCGCTACGAATATCGATCTTTGGTTGGTAGTAAATCTCAAATTCTTTTCTCACCAGCGCAGAGCGCAGGGAATTCTCCAGCAGGCGCATCGCGGTACCTTGCTCAGCGAGCTCTACCGAGAAAAACTGGAATGTGTTTTTGCCAAGTTCTTTGGCGCGATACATTGCCATGTCCGAATTCTTTAGCAATGATTCAACGTCATTGGCATCATCCGGAAACAAGCTGATCCCGATCGACGCAGAAACATGGATTTCGTGTCCCTCAATATTGGTCGCTTGACGAATTTCTTCGAGTATTTTGGTCGCGACACGACGCGGCGGATCGAGGTCCGCGAGCTGTTCGAGTACCACCATGAATTCATCACCCGAAAGCCGCACCAGAAAGTCACTCTCGCGCAAAGTACGTTTGAGTCGTTCCGCGATTTCGCGGAGGAGTTCGTCACCGATACGATGACCGAGCGTGTCATTCACTTCCTTGAACCGATCAAGGTCAATGAAAAGTGCGGCAACACGCACACCGCTACGGCGTGCACGCGCAATTGCCTGCTGCATGCGCTCCTGCAACATTGCGCGGTTGGGTAGATTGGTGAGGCCATCGTGCGTCGCCTGGTAAACGAGGCGCTCTTCAGCCAGCACCCGCGTGGTGACATCCTGTGCCAGGGAAAGTATTGAAACGATCTGGCCCGATTCATCGCGCAGGCTCGAGTTGTACCATTCGCACCAGATGATTCGGCCGTCGTTGCGATAGTTACGGTTCAGGCTGGTGGTGCGCGGATGTTCAGGTTCCATGAGGCGCATGTTAACCGCCGCAAATTGTGGGTCATCATCTTCAACCACAAAGCGCCAATCGCGAAAGTGTTTACCCAATACCTGGCTTTCCGACCAGCCGAAAATTTTCTCGGCTTGCGGCGACCAGCGTCGAACCTGAAATTCGTGATCCCACTCAATGACGGCGAGTGGTGAGTTTTCGAAGTGCGAGCTCAGCATCCAGTTAGCGCGGCGTAGTTCGATCTCGGTGCGCTTGAGTTCATCAATGTCTGTCGCGGCAGCATAAATGCCCATTACTTGCCCATCGGCGTCGTAGCGTGGCGTATATCTCAACGTCATCCAGCGCTCCTCGCCATCGCCGCTTACAATCAGGCGTTCGGTAGAGACAGTTTCACCACGTAGTACACGGTCCCATAGCGGTTTGACTTCATCGAAACGCTTTTGGCTGAATATCGTGAGCAGATCTTTCCCGATGAGCTCATGGCGCTGCTTACCAACCAGTGTTTCGAGGCGTCGATTGACGAGACGGTAACGGTAGGACTTATCGATATAAGCCATGGGATATGGCAGGCTGTCCATAGCGCTGCGCAGTTCTGCTTCGCTGCTTTCAAGTTCCTCGTGCGCAGTGCGGATGTCATGAATGTCGGTACCCACCACATAAAGTCCCTGTACCTCGCCATTTGGTCCCATGTCGGGGACGGTACGTATACGGTGCCAGCGCGGTCCGGCCTCGATTGTCGCCACCAGCCGTTCATAAACCACCGTTTCGCCCGCCAGCGCTCGTTTCGCGAATGGCGCAGCAAGTTCTGCCGCCTCGCGCCCGAGTACTTCTTCGCTGGTTCTGCCGATAACTTCGTCACGTGATTTTCCGCGCTGAGTCAGAAACGCGTTGTTGACAAACTTGTAGCGCCGATCAATATCGACATAAGCAATCGACTCGGGAATATTATCGGTGAAGAGCCTGAGCTGTCGCTCCTGCCGTTGCAGGCTTTCGCGCATCATCACGTCGTCGTGAATATCGGTGAGCACCGTATATATACCGGCAACGGTGCCATCCGCGCGCGTATCGGGAACGAGATGTCCGCGCATCCAGCGCACGCCCTTGTTGGGAAAATCAGCCAGCCGGTCATAGGTAGTTGCGCGACCATTCAGCGCTTCGGCAATGTGTGGTTGAACGGCGGCGACGACATCGGCTCCAAAGGCTTCTTCCATCGTTTTGCCTACGACATTCACCTCCTTCAAACCAAGCCACTCCTCGCCTGTCTTATTGTAGAAGCTTATACGCCTATCGGACCCGATATAGCTGATAGGCAGGCCTATGTTGTCGGTGATGAGTCGCAGTTGTCGTTCGCGATCAATGATTTGCTGCTTGAGTTGATGATCGCGCTCGATGTCGGTAATCACCACGTAAACGCCAGTCACATCGCCTGCTGGGGACCGATCGGGGAACATGCTCACACGAACGTGGCCAGGCTGGTGGCCTGGAAAACTTACGAATCGCTCATAGGTGACAGCTTCGCCTGCAATTGCGCGAGTCGCGAATGGCTGGTCTTCCAAAAATTGTTGCTCACCGATTACTTCTGCCCAGTGTTTGCCAACGATCTGATCTTCGCTTTGATCGAACCAGTTACATGCGACCTGATTCACATACAGATAGCGCAGGCTGCAATCAGATTTAGATAGCAGCATGTCCACGCTATTCATCACTGATCGAATTTCACGCTCTTTGACAATCAATTTTTGGCGTAGCCGGTAGTCCTCTTCGATATCGTAGCCAATGATGTAAACACCGATGACACGACCATCGGCATCAACGTCAGGGTGGAACTCCATCCGGATGTGCCGCTGTGGCCCGACGAGTGCGAGGGACAGCAATTCTACTTTTTGCACTTGACCTAAAAGACACTGGTGTACGAACGGCAGGTAGTACTCGTAGGCGTTTTTAGGAAGAAAAGTCGAAACGTGTTTGCCGAGTAGGTTTGGATCCAGATTGCCAATCCAGGTCTGAAACGGCCTGTTCATGAAACGCAGCATCAAGTCGCGGTCAACATACAGAATTGGCCGTCCAGTGTCGTCCGTGAGGTGACGCAGTAAGCGTTCTTGCTCGATAAACGCGTCATCCAGACCTTTCACATCCTGTACCTGCGCAATTTGAGCGAGGATGACGAGCAATTTCCCGTCATCGCCAAGAACCGGCACATACGCAACGTTAATCCATTTTCGTTCGCCCGCCGAATTCTTCCAGAGACGTGTGCAGCTTGTGTGTAAACTATTAGTCAGCGCATGGTCGAGGTATGGCTTGGCCATTTCATAATCGGCAGTGGACACCAAGTCACGGAGGCGTGTGCCGAGGATCTCGGCTGTTGTTCGACCGGTCATATCCAGATACGCCTGATTGACCATGACAATGCGTTGATCAGTTGCAATCAAACAAGCAGGCGTGCCAAGTACAAGGATGCCTGGCACGAGCGATTGGATTTCAGGAGCAAGCGATTCGAGTGAGTAGCGGGATTGGTTATTAAAGGTCAAGGGAATGTCTATTACAAGAAATCAATGTTGCGTGTTAGTCGCGCACGAAATTGCATGGCAAATAGTAATATGGATTAGTATTATTTGGTGCCTAAAATCAGGTGCGAGGCGTGATCGAGGCGGCGAATGGCGCTGGGCAAAGTTGACGGGTGGAGGTTTTGCGCTATAATTACTACCAATGCGGGAATAGCTCAGTTGGTAGAGCGCAACCTTGCCAAGGTTGAGGTCGAGAGTTCGAGACTCTTTTCCCGCTCCAAATACTTCGGGGAAGGTCTATACCTTCCCCGATTCATTTGAGCCAACCAGTATTTGACCCCGACGGCGGGTTAGCAAAGTGGTTATGCAGCGGATTGCAAATCCGTAGACATCGGTTCGATTCCGGTACCCGCCTCCAATTTTCTCCGTTCGACCAATTCCTTTACGCGTAAATCCCGTAAACTTTGGCTTGTATTTCGATCTCAGCGGTCGCCCGGGTGGTGAAATAGGTAGACACAACGGACTTAAAATCCGTCGCCCTTTAACAAGGCGTACCGGTTCGATTCCGGTCCTGGGCACCAACGCAATGACTTACATTCAATGTCGGGCACCGACTTCAGTGACTGATACTATAGTTTTGCCTGTCTGCATCACCCGCGTTTAATCGATTTTCGCGCCGGATTTTTTCGCGACTTCCGCCCATTTAACAATGTCAGCCTTGACCATTTTCAGGGCTTCGCTGGGACTGTTCGCAACAATCTCAGCACCTTGCAATGCAAAACGCGCATTGAGATCCGGCGCGGCTAGCACTTTGACTGCGGCGGCGTTCAATTTCGCCAGAATATCTTTCGGTGTTGCGGCTGGCGCAAAAAAACCGAACCAGTTGGTCGACTCAAAATCGGGGTAGCCCGATTCTGCGACTGTTGGCA
>JBKJVA010000346.1:0-12519 GCA_046589675.1 Usitatibacteraceae bacterium | reverse complement strand
TCTATTTACCTCAAAAATTCGTCATTCCAGCCCCCGATTCAATCATTCGAGGGCAGGCTGCGGCTGGAATCCAGTCCATCGTATTTTCAAGCACATGGACGGACTGGGTCCCAGCCTACGCTGGGACGACGGGGTTATTAGGAGTTCCCAATTATTCGCCGTCGTAGACGATTTCGACGCGACGGTTCTGTGCCCAGGATGCTTCGTCGTGGCCGTTGGCTTTTGGCTTGTCTTCGCCAAAGCTGATCGTCTCCACACGCTCATTGCCGACACCCAGAACCGATGTCGCATTGCGTACCGCGCTGGCTCGGCGTTGGCCAAGAGCCATGTTGTATTCGCGTGAGCCGCGCTCGTCGGCATGCCCTTCAAGTCGCAGTTTCCGGTTACGGTTTTGTGCGAGATAGTTGGCGTGGGCCTGGATCAGGGAGGCGAATTCCGGCCTCACCGCATCGGTGTTGTAATCAAAATAAATCACCCGTTTCGAAAGCACGTTATTAGGATCGTTGAGCGGATCCATGCGGCCCTGTGTGCCGGTGATTGGCGTTGTTTGCGTGGTACCGGTTGTCGGCGTGCCGCTGGTGCCGGTCCCCATGGAAGGTGTGCGGTCTTCAACCTTGGTGATGACCGCAGGCTCATTACTCGCACATGCGGCAAGCAAAACCAACATTCCCATTCCGATCAGAGCATTCTTCATATTTTTTCTCCAGATTATTAACAGGTACTTCGAGGCAACAGACAATAGTTTATGCTTTTTTCTCGCCGCCATGCATTGCGTCAACGCGCACCCGAAGAGCCAAATGGCCCCCACGCGGGTTCGCGCACGTCGCCCGCCTGCGACGAAAGCTTTAGTTTGAAACGCCCATCGGCCGAAACAGCGCCTAACTTTCCACGGCCCGCCGATTTGTCTTCGTATAAAATCGTACGGCCATTTGGTGAAAAACTGGGGCTATCATCGAGCGGACCTTCGGTAAGGATGTTGCGCTGCCCGGTCGCAAGCTCAAGGGTCGCGATACGCAGTTTTCCACCCTCGCGATTGACGAAAGCGATGAGTTTGCCGTCGGGACTTAGCCTTGGGGTGGTGTTGTAGCTGCCCTCGAACGTCAGGCGTTTCGCCTCGCCGCCTGCGACGGGAATACGGTATAGCTGTGGGCCGCCTGATCGATCAGAGAAGAAAATGATGCCCCTGCCATCCGGCGTGTAGGACGCGCCAGAATCGATGGCGTTGCTTTGCATGAGCCGAGTTGCCTCGCCGCCACCGACCGGAATAATGTAGATCTGCGAAATACCGTCCTTCGACAGCGAGACAACGAGCTTGCTGCCATCAGGTGACCAACTCGGCGCGGTGTTATCCCCACGAAAATTGGCGACCACTTTGCGTTGCCCGGTGACGAGATCCTGGACGATCACGGTGGATTTTCGACTTTCAAATGAAACATAAGCGATTTTGTTACCGTCGGGTGACCATTTTGGTGAGCCAATCGGCTCCAGCGAGGACAGCACCGCTTGTGGGTTGAAACCGTCGGCATCAGCGACTTGTAGCTCGAATCGTGGTCCACGCTTCAACACATAGGCGATACGCGTCGAAAACACACCCTTTTCACCGATCAACTTTTCGTAGATTTCGTCGGATATCTTGTGGGCCGTGGCGCGCAATTGCGACGCGCTCACGGTGTAGGAGGTGGTCGCGAGCTGATTCTGTTTGGCCACGTCAAACAGGCGGAAATGCACCTCGAAGCGCCCATCGGCTAACGGCTTGATGCCGCCGATGACGAGCGCCTCCGTGCTGCGGCTGGACCAATCGATAAAATTCACCTGCGACGGTTCGGTCGGCAAATTGCTGATGCCTGCGGTATTGACAATCCGAAACATGCCCGAGCGTGCCAGGTTGTCTGCAATCAGCGGCGTGATGTTCTGCGGTGCGTTGGCTTCAAGCGCGAAAGGTGCGATCGCGATGGGCACCTGGCGTCCGGAACTGGTTTCGACGTTGATGGTTAGCTGCGCGCGCGCGGCTGTGGCAAATATGAGCCCGGCGGCGCAAGTCGCGACGATGCATAAATTAACGAGTCGTTTGAACATGTGGTGGAGTGTGCCCATTTGAGGGTGGTGTGAGATTGCCCGTCTTTTTTCAATGACGGGGATAAACCACAAAAATCTCTTATCGTTCGTGTCGGATGTTTAAATTTAGTTCACGCCGACCGCCGAAAAGATCTGCATTTTCCGGCTGGGGCCAATTACGAATACCGTTTATAGCGCGCTCGACTGCATCATCATAAACTTTATCGCCTGAAGGTCTCACTACCTGCGCGTCCAAAATTACGCCGTTGACCAGCATCCGCAAGCGCACCGCTAGTTCCGGTCGACCCGTAACGGAATCCGGGATATTGGCACGATCCCTAATCAGCTTGGCAATCTTGTTCGCATAATCGGTCTGCGCCGCGTTGCGCGCCGTTGCGGCTACCGCCTCTTTCGCCGCCTGCTCTGCGCGCGCCCGATCCTCAGCGAGTTTTTGCACCGCCTTTTGTTTTGCCTCGTCGTCCTTGCGCTTTTTCTCGACCTCGGCCAGCTTTTGCTTTTCCTTGAGCGCTTTTTCCTCACGCAATTGTTTTTCGCGTTCAGCCTTTTCCAGCTTCAGACGTTTGGCTTGCAACTGGATATCGGCCTGGCTGGGTTGCGGTGGTGCTTTTTCTATCTTGGGCTGCAACTTTGGCTCAACTTCCTCAACTTTTGGGGGACCGGGCTTTATCACCTCCGGTTCTGGTGCAGGCGTTGGCGGCAGCGCTTCGCGCACGTTTTGCATCGGTGGCAATTGGTCCCAAAGCTCAGCGATGGCCGGCTCAGGAAGTTTCACCTGCCAGGAAACACCGAACACGATCAACGCAAAAAAAGCGCTGTGCACGACGATCGCCAGCAACGCTGCAGGCAATCTGCCTGGCTCGGTGCGCTCCAGCAAGGGCGAGCGGCGCTGATTTGAAATGGGCGGCGGGTAAGTCATGTTACTTGTCTGGCTTTACGAGTAAACCAACGCGCTTGATCTTGCCTCCCTGCAAGCTGTCCATTACATGCAGTACATCCTCGTATTTCAGATTCTTGTCGGCATTGATCACGACGGCCTGGTCCGGGTGCCTGGCCTGGATGATTTTGACGGCCTGCAGCAATTTATCCCGTGTTACCTGTTGCTCCTTCCCGCCCTGCTGACGGTCTACCAGCGTAATACTGCCGTCGCGTTTGATGCGTACTTCCAGAGGTGCGACCGTCGGATTCAATGCCTGACCCACGCTGGGCAAATCAATTTGACCCGGCTGAATCGCCGGTGCCACGACCATGAAGATGATCAGCAACACCAGCATCACGTCGATGTAGGGGACCACGTTGATTTCTGCCATGGCGCGACGGCGGCGGCGCATGATTAGTGCACCGCCTGACGTTGCAGGATATTGGTGAACTCTTCCATAAAGCTTTCGTAGCGATTTGCCAATCGGTCAATTTCGGCCGTGTACTTGTTATACGCAATGACGGCGGGAATCGCCGCGAACAAACCAATGGCCGTTGCGATCAGTGCTTCGGCCATGCCGGGCGCCACTTGCACCAATGTCGCCTGCGCCATGTTGGTCAGACTGCGGAATGAATTCATGATTCCCCACACGGTCCCGAATAGCCCGATGTAAGGGCTGACGGAGCCGACTGTGGCCAAAAATGACAGATGCGCCTCGAGATAATCGAGTTCGCGTTGAAAGGTGGCCTTCATGGCGCGACGGGTGCCGTCCATCAACGCACCAATATCTGAACCGCTGCGGCTTTTGAGCTTCAGATATTCCTTAAAGCCCGCCTCAAAAATTTTTTCCATACCGGCCGGATCGTATTGCCCGGAACTGGCACGCTGATAAAGACCGACGAGGTCGGTGCCACCCCAGAATTCGCGCTCGAACTCCTCAGCCTGCGACTTGGCGCTGCGCACTGAGAACATTTTCACGAAGATATACCACCACGACATGATCGAGGCAAGAATGAGAATCCCCATGACTATTTTGACAATGATCGACGCTTGCAAAATGAGCGACAAGATCGCCATATCATTTGAAAGGTTCAGCACGACGCCTCCATTTTCTTTTTCACATCCGTTGGAATCTCAATCGGCTTGAAACTCTCTGCCGCAACACTCGCGACCGTCACGCGTGCTTTTACCAGTATGTCTTCGCCACGGCGTATTTCCTGATGAAAGCTAATGCGCACGCGTCCCAGATTTTCAATCGCAACACTGATATTGATCGCGTCGTCGAGCCTGGCGGGTTTAACGAATTCGACCGCGATCTCGCTGACGATGAACAGCATTTTGTGTTTACGCTCGAGCTCACTATTGGTAAATCCCAGGTAACGCAGCCATTCGGTACGCGCGCGCTCAAGAAATTTCAGGTACTGGGCGTGGTATACGACACCACCGGCGTCGGTATCTTCAAAGTAAACACGTTGCGGGAAATCGAACGTAAACAGCGGGGTTTGCTGGGCGTTTTTAAGTGAGAGTTTGGCCATCGTCAGCTCGTCGCGGCAGCTTTTGGTTCTGGCCGCGAGCACTTCTCACCTTCTGGTGCGGGAGAAGGGTTGAGCGGGCAATTCGCGTCCCGTGGGACGCGCCCGCGAAACGGCTGCTCAATGCAGCGGGCAGCGCGGCCTGCAAGGCGGGATGAGGAGCAGCGGTGCCAGAATGAAAGTTGACGCATCTTAAAACAGCTCCGGCACGGAATCGCTATTGGCCGGCGCAGCGATACCGAAATGCTGAAAGCTGAGCAAAGTCGCCATGCGACCACGCGGTGTGCGCTGCAGATAGCCCTGCTGAATCAGATACGGCTCCAGCACATCCTCGATGGTGTCGCGCTCTTCGCCGATCGCCGCTGCGAGATTCTCAATGCCGACCGGTCCACCAGCAAACTTTTCAATAATACATCGCAGTAGTTTGCGGTCCATCATGTCGAGGCCGACCGCATCGACGTCGAGCATTCTAAGTGCCGCGTCCGCAACCGGTTTATCAACAAAACCTTCTGCCTTCACCTGCGCAAAATCCCGTACCCGACGCAGCAAGCGGTTGGCGATGCGTGGTGTGCCTCTGGAACGTAAGGCAATTTCCCCGGCACCATCGCTATCGACCGGTACGTTCAATAAATTTGCCGACCGCGATACGATCAATTTCAATTCTGCCGGCGAATAAAATTCCAGCCGCGCAACGATGCCAAAACGATCCCGCAGCGGATTGGTGAGCATCCCGGCGCGGGTTGTGGCCCCTACCAGTGTGAAGGGCGGCAGATCGAGTTTTACGGAACGTGCGGCGGGGCCTTCGCCGATCATGATATCGATCTGATAATCCTCCAGCGCGGGATACAAGATTTCTTCGACGACCGGATTCAAGCGATGAATCTCGTCGATGAACAACACGTCGTTCGGTTCAAGATTGGTCAGCATGGCAGCAAGATCGCCAGCGCGCTCGAGCACCGGGCCGGAGGTGTGTTTCAGGTTCACGCCCATTTCGCGCGCAATGATGTGTGCCAGGGTGGTCTTGCCCAATCCAGGCGGCCCAAACAGCAAGGTGTGATCTAGCGGTTCGTTGCGGTTACGGGCGGCTTCGATAAAAATGGAGAGCTGATCGCGGATTTTTTGCTGGCCCACATACTCTTCCAGCAGCTTTGGACGCAGCGCCCGCTCCTGTGCTTCTTCGTGCACGGAGGCTTTGCCGCCTGAGATAAGTCGGTCTTCTTCGATCATGTCTGCATTTTACGTGACGGGATCAGCTTTTCGAGAGCAACTTCAACGCCTGCCTGATGCCATCCGACACGGACACGTCCTTCGACAACTGCTTGATGGCATACAGCGCCTCTTTCTCGTTGTAACCCAGTGACAGCAGTGCATTCAGGATATCGGCTGCTGACGACGGCTTGATGGCATCGCCTCCGACGGTAATGCGAACATCTACCGTAAGTTTGTCCTTTAACTCCAGCAACAGCCGTTCGGCAGTTTTCTTGCCAATACCTGGCACCCTGGTAAGGCGACCACTTTCCTGCGTCGCGACCGCTTCAGCCAGGTCGTTGACGCTCATGCCCGACAATACTGCCAACCCGACTTTTGGGCCAACTCCGCTCACTTTGAGAAGCTGTTTAAACGTTGCCCGCTCGGATTCGGTCCCGAAACCGTAAAGCAAATGCGCATCTTCCCGGACGATCAACTGTGTAAACAAAGCTACTTTCTCGCCGATCCTGGGCAGATTGTAAAACGTACTCATCGGCACGTTGACCTCGTAGCCGACGCCACCCACGTCGAGCAGTATTTGCGGGGGATTCTTTTCGAGCAGCAGGCCAGACAGGCGGCCGATCATTTTTTTCCCCTGGCGACGGCTTGACGTTCTTCTTTCTGCGTTCGCACCCCCATCCCAGCCCCCTTGCAGGGCGCGCTGGCCGTTGCATCGTCCAGCCGTTCCGCGGGCGCGACGTGTGTGTCACGAACCCCCCGCTCCTCCCCTGGCTCAGCGGGGGAGGGAGCCAGAGCGATAAGCGTGCCGCCCGTGTGGTCAGTTCCCTCCCCTGCCAAGGAAAGGGCGGAGGGTGGGGTTGGCGCTTGCCTTCGAAGCAGTTCCCCGCGTATTCGCTCTAAGACCCCTTCAATATTCTCGATCACCTCAATATTCCAAAATCGCAAAACCCGAAAACCTAACGACTCAAGAAATGCTGTCTGTTTTTCATCGTATGCAGCGCCTTCGGCGTGCTGCCCATCATCAAGCTCAACGATCAACTTAGCATCCAGGCACATTAAACCGACGATGTACTTGCCAATCGTTCGTTGACGCCGGAACCGGTAACCTTCAAGTTGTTTATCGCGAATACGGTGCCAGAGTTTTCGTTCGACGTCGGAGGAGGTCCGGCGTAGTTTGCGGGCGGCAGCCACAGTTCGACGCACCCCCATGCCGACCTTCCCTTGCAGGGCGACGGAAGGAGGTAGCTGGCCATTTGAGTCGTTCATTTCACCAGCCTCCCGCCCTTTATCCGATAGCCACGTGTGCTCATGGCACCCAGCGTGCCACCATGCGCGTGGCAAATCGCACAGGCCAATGCATCGGCCGCGTCGGCGCTGGGAGAGCCGGATAATTTCAATAATCGTTTCACCATTTCCTGCACCTGTTCTTTCGTTGCGTGGCCATTGCCGACCACCGCTTGTTTCACTTGAAGCGCAGTGTATTCGGAAACCGGCAAATTCTGTGCAACTGCCGCGCAGATGGCTGCGCCCCGCGCCTGACCAAGAAGTAGCGTCGATTGCGGATTCACGTTGACGAACACTTTCTCGACCGCCACTTCAGCGGGCGCATAGCGGGAAATGACTTCCTGTACTGAATTCAAAATATTCTTCAGCCGATCCGGCAATTCCCCGCTTGGCGATTTGATGCAGCCGCTGGTGACGTAATTGAGTGTTGAGCCAACTTTTTCAATGACACCGTAACCGGTGACACGTAAACCCGGATCAAGTCCTAAAATCTTCACGCCAACACCAACGCGTACATACACGAATCGCGCAGCCCGCCTAACGGGTCCCGCATATTGCGGCGAAGAATTCCCTCCAGGCTAAAGCCACATCGTTCGGCAACACGCCGACTTTTGCCATTGCGAGGATCGCTACAAATTTCCAGGCGTTTGGCACCGAGTTGGTGTTTTGCGAACGCAATAAGTGCATTGACGGCTTCGGTGCAATAGCCGCGTCGGGCCATGGAGGTTCTTACCCAGTAGCCGATTTCAAATTTCGGGATTCCCCAATCGATGCTGTGAAATCCGCCTTTGCCGATGAGTTCGCCGGAGATTTTATCGATCCACTGAAAGTCGAGCATCTCCCGCGTCGCCCATTGGGATTGCGCCATTTGATGGAACGCGATGGACGCATCGAGTTCGGGCCCGGGATGAACCCATGGCATCCACGGCGCTAATTCATTGACCGACTCCTGTACAGCGGCAAACGCTTGCGGGCCATCGCCGGCCTGTACAGCGCGCAGTACCATGCGCTCGGTCTCGATTCGTTCGGGAATCACCAGCAATCGCGCCCGCCGCAAAGCGTCCATCAAAGATCCTCGGTCACCACCGCTGTGCCCGAGACCGAAACCATCACCATGCCACGGCCGCTGCCGTGGATGATGTAATCAATACGTGCGCCGACAATGGCATTCGCACCGACCTGTTCCGCTCCCTGCATGGCACCGCGCAGGGCGTTATCGCGCACGCCAGGAATTGCCTTGTGATACGTATCCGAAAAACTGGTCACCGGTTTGTCCGATACAAGCTGCACTTCCGCACTTGCCTCGCCCGTAACCAGTCCCAAATAACGCACGATGCGCTTGCCTTCGATATTCGACGTGGTGGTAATCAGTATCGCCATTTACGCTTCGTCCATGACTGCCGACGTGTATACATCCTGCACGTCATCGAGCGCCTCGATCGCATCGAGCAATTTCTGCATTTTCAGCGCGTCGTCGCCGGTCAGAACGGCCTCATTGGTCGCCTTCATGGTCACTTCACCGAATTCAGCTTTGAATCCGGCTTTCTCCAGCGCCGCTTTGACTGCTATGAATTCGTAAGGCCCGGTCACGACTTCAAAGGAACCGTCGTCGTTGCTGGCCACATCCTCGGCACCGGCGTCCAGTGCCGCTTCCATAAGTTTTTCTTCATTGGTTCCAGGCGCGAAAAGCAGAATGCCGCAATGTTTAAAAAGGAAGGCAACTGACCCATCGGTACCCATGTTGCCGCCATACTTCGAGAAGGCGTGCCGTACTTCGGCCACTGTGCGAACCCGGTTGTCGGTCATGCAATCAACCATCACTGCCGCACCGGCAATGCCATAGCCCTCGTAACGAATTTCCTCGTAATTGACGCCTTCGAGTTCACCTGCACCGCGCTTGATGGCGCGCTCGACGGTATCTTTGGGCATGTTGTTCTCGAACGCTTTGTCCATCGCCAAACGCAACCTTGGATTCGCCCCCGATTCGCCCCCTCCCAGGCGTGACGCGACGGTAATTTCCTTGATAAGGCGCGTAAAAACCTTGCCACGCTTGGCATCCTGGCGACCTTTGCGGTGCTGGATATTTGCCCATTTGCTGTGTCCTGCCATATTGCGATCCCAACAACTTTTAATGCCTAATGTTAACATTCACTCACGTTATCGCCGCAGTGCCATCTCATTTCTCAGACTATGCCCGACGCTCTGCTCATCGCCAAGACGGTCGATAAATCGCTGACCGAAATTTCGCTGTTGTCGAATATGGCCAATCGCCATGGCCTCATCGCGGGCGCAACCGGCACCGGTAAAACCGTCACGTTGCAGGTAATGGCTGAACATTTTTCCGCCATCGGTGTGCCGGTTTTCATGGCTGACGTTAAGGGTGATCTCACTGGCATTTCGCAACCAGGCGGGGCCAACGCCAAAGTGGAAGAGCGCGTAAAACTGCTCAAACTTGAATATGCAGCCTCGGCATGCCCTGTTACGTTATGGGACGTATTCGGTGAGCAAGGACATCCGGTGCGCGCCACCGTCTCTGAAATGGGCCCGGTACTGCTCGCGCGCATTTTTAACCTGAACGATACGCAGACGGGTGTGTTGGCAATTGCGTTCAAGATCGCCGACGACAACGGCTTGTTACTGCTGGACCTGAAGGATTTGCGTGCACTGCTATCGTGGGTGGGCGAGAACGCCGGGCAATTCACCACCGCCTACGGCAATGTGTCTGCCGCGAGTATTGGTGCCATCCAACGTGGCCTGTTGACACTCGAACAACAGGGTGGCGACAAGTTTTTCGGCGAACCGGCGTTGTCGCTGGACGACTTGCTGCAAACCGACAACGGTCGCGGCATTATAAATATTCTTGCCGCCGATAAATTGCTTTCCAGTCCACGTCTCTATTCAACTTTTCTGCTTTGGATGCTTTCAGAAATTTTCGAGACGTTGCCGGAAGTCGGTGATCGTGAAAAACCGAAACTGGTATTCTTTTTTGATGAAGCGCACCTGTTGTTCAACGAGGCCCCGAAGGAGTTGCTGGAGAAGATAGAGCAAGTGGTGCGGCTGGTGCGCTCCAAAGGCGTGGGCGTTTACTTTGTCACGCAAAATCCTCTGGATATTCCCGATACCGTGCTGGGACAGTTAGGTAATCGTGTGCAGCACGCGCTGCGCGCCTACACGCCGCGCGACCAGAAAGCGGTGCGCGCCGCGGCCGAAACTTTTCGCGAAAACCCCAAATTCAAGGTAGTGGATGTCATCACCGAACTGGGCGTCGGTGAGGCGCTGGTGTCTTTTCTTGATGAAAAGGGACGACCCACCATTGTGGAACGCGCCTGGATACTTCCGCCGCAATCGCAGATCGGCCCGATCACACCCGAACAGCGCGGGAAGCTGCTGGCCAGCTCACTGGTCGCTGGACAATACGAAAAGACGGTTGACCGTGAATCAGCATTTGAGAAACTGAAAGCGCGGCGTGGCACTGAGGCCTCGCCCACCACCAGCGTTGACAGTGGCGGACTCGGCGGCATCCTTGGCAAACTCGGCTTTCCAGGTGCCGGCGGCGCGTCGAAACGAGAAGGCGTCGTCGAAGCTGCCGTCAAGAGTGCAGCGCGCGCGATGGCCTCGGAAGCGGGACGTCGTATTATTCGTGGTGTGCTGGGATCGATACTCGGCGGACGCAAATAGCAACTACAAGTAGCGAGCGCAACAAAAAACAGGGGGCTGACATGGCAAAAAGGGAACCGGGCGAACGCCGTAAGGAAATTCTGCAAACGCTCGCGCACATGCTGGAAAGCCCCAAAAGCGAGAAAATCACCACGGCCTTGCTGGCTTCGAAGCTCGATGTGTCCGAAGCAGCACTCTATCGCCACTTTGCGAGCAAAGCGCAAATGTTTGAAGGCTTGATCGAATTCATCGAGGAGACGGTGTTTTCGCTGGTGAACAAGATCCAGAGCGAAGAAACCAACGGATTGAAGCAGATTGAGGCAACGGTCTCGATGCTGCTCAACTTCGCTCAAAAAAACCAGGGCATGACACGCGTATTAATCGGCGACGCGCTGGTCAACGAGGACGAGCGCCTGCAAACGCGTATGAATCAGCTACACGATCGGCTCGAGGCGAGCCTTAAACAAAGTGCACGCGTGGCGGCTTCCGATGGCGCATTGCATGCATCGCTGGATGCCAACGCGTATGCCAACGCGGTGATGGCGTTTGTCGTTGGCCGCTGGCACCAGTTTGCCAAGTCCGGCTTCAAACGTTCACCAACGGAGAACCTCGCGCAAAGCTGGCGCGTGTTTTCCGAATGAGTGGATACGGGTTAACACAGTGACATTGCAAAATTCAGGCCCGGTCGAAGCGCAGCTCGCTGCCTACAATAGGCACGACGTCGATGCATTCGTGGCCTGCTATACGCCCGACTGCGTGATTGAAGACGGTGAGGGTACTCGCATCATGGCCGGTCACGTCGAGATGCGCACGCGCTACCTGGCTCTCTTCGCAAGCTCTCCAAATTTGCACTGCGAAATTGTGTCACGCGTATGTATTGGCGATTACGTCATCGACGAGGAACGCATCACCGGCCGCGTGCCGGACCTGCGTCGCGCGGTGGTTATTTACCGTGTCGACAAAGCCTCGGGCCTGATTTCGCACGTCCGTTTTCTGCGCGAAGCGGGTTGACGCCAACAACGTGGCGGAGTTAGCGCTTTCCACGGAGCGGCTGGTTATTACGCTGCCGCGCGAGCATCAGGCTGCAGCCATGTTGGATTTTGTTGTGCGAAACCGCCAACACCTGAAGCCATGGAACCCGCCTGCGCCTGAAAGCTTATACACCTTGGCACACTGGCAGGGTATGGTCGCCAAAAGTACCGCCGCGTTCGATGCCCAAAGTTCCGTACGACTGTGGCTCGCGCAGCGCGAACAACCCGACCGCGTCATCGGCAGCATCGGCTATTCGCAAATCGCGCGCGGCCCGTTTTGTTCTTGCGTGCTGGGATACCAGATCGATCAGGAATGCGAGGGGCAAGGTTTAATGCGTGAGGCCCTGGTTGCGACCAATCGCTATATGTTCGACGCTCAGAGGCTGCACCGAATCGCGGCAAACTACCGGCCCGAAAATGTCCGCAGTGGCCGTTTGCTGGCGAAACTGGGATTTCGCATCGAGGGGTTCGCCAAAAATTACTTGTTTATCGATGGCGCGTGGCGGGATCATATCCTCACGTCGATTTCGAACGCCACGTTTAATATCGGGTGGCTCCATGCAACGCCAAAACTCTAGCACTGGCGCGGCTCATGGCGTTATTTTCGCCTGCAAGCCGCGCCAGTGCTAGGGTTTTTTATTTTTTAGCAGAATGCGCGCTGTTGCCGCGCATCCCACCTCGCCGCTTGCATGCGGCTCGGATTCGCGAGGCACAAAACATGCCGCAGGGCATGTTTCGTGTCCACGCTGGCTTCGCCCCACCTCGCCGCCTGCATGCGCCTCGGATTCGGCAGGCACAAAACATGCCGCAGGGC
>JBKJVA010000264.1:0-3198 GCA_046589675.1 Usitatibacteraceae bacterium | reverse complement strand
GTACAACGCTTCGAGTTTCTTGATGGAGTTTTTTCGCACCAACACGTAGACGGTACCGTCGCGCTTCAGCATATTTTTTACCAGAAATTTGCCGATAAAGCCGGTAGCGCCGGTGACGAAGTAAGTCATGGTGGTGTTCCCTCCAGGATTATTGACAGTTATTTTTATAGCGGGCCGGTGTCCACAATGTGCTCGCCGTGAAATCATACACTGCGCGCGCAGCAGAGGTTATGCAGCAGGCCATCATTTCTGATGACGCGGCGATATGTTGCACCGCCGCATCAAATTCAATGGTTTCTTTAGTGTGATTGCTCTAATCACCGTGAATACACTTCAGTCATTACCAGTGCATCCGTTCACGAATCAATCATACAAAGGAGTTATTACCATGGCCACCAAACGAATCGTCAAAATTGCCGTCGCGCAGACCAAAGCACGCACCAAAACTGCGTCGCGCAACACACGCAAAATCACCAAGACGGCGAAGGCTGCCGTTCTGATTAGCGCCAATCCAGTCAAGAAAGCAGTTCTTGCTGGCTTGGGTGCTGCAGAGCGCATGCAGAAGCGTGTGAAGGTTCAAAGCACCAAAATTTATGGTGGCATGGTTGATGTTATTTCGCGTGAATCTGATCGTCTGTCTGGTTTAGGCAGCGATACCGCAAAGGCATTCGCGAAGAAGGCGAACCTGTATGTTCGTGAAGGCAAAAAAATCCAGTCCAACGCGCAGGCCGTTGCCGAAGCAAAGGCGCTGGAAGTCACCAAAGAAATCAAGGCGCTCGCCGCCAAGTCTGAAAAGGCCTTCAAGAAAAATATCAAAGGCACCATGGAAACAACGGTGGCCAACGCTAAGGATGGCATCATCAAGCTGGAACATGTTTTTGAGGCTCGCGTTGCCAGGACGTTGAATACATTTGGCATCCCTTCCAGTCAAAACGTGCGCGAACTTCAAGCACGTATGGCGGAACTGCAAAAGGCGCTGGTGCAACTGAACAGGCGCGGCGTTCGGGCGTAGATTGGGTTGCCCCAGCGCGGTGCTGGGATAGTTCGGCAATCAGTAAAATAACTTGGGGAATATCAGGCGATGTTCCCCATTTTTCATGCCGCATTAATATAATAGTTCGGAGAGAGTGTGCGGAAATCTGACCAACAAAAAGTCGGCGGTTCTGTCGTGTTTTCGCCGCCAACCCGCGCTGCCTCGCGATCATCGCGCGATGAATTGCCTAAACCTGATCCGCGAAAACGAGCAACGTTACCAAAGAAAAAAATCGGCCTTGCACTGGCGGGTGGTGGCCCACTGGGCGCCATATATGAAATCGGTGTGCTGATGGCGCTCGACGAAGCGCTTGTGGGTTTGGACCTGAACGATATCGATGTATATGTCGGCGTCTCAGCAGGTAGTTTCATCACTGCCGGACTCGCGAACCAATTGACACCCGCCGAAATTTATCGCCTGTTTATCGAAAATAAAGCCACCGACGAGAAAACTGGAGCATTAAAGCCGGAAGTATTCCTGCGCCCAGCCACCCGCGAGTATTGGCGCAGCGCGAAATTGGTGCCACGGCTGGCAGCAAGGGCGATTTGGGATTACGTCTCGCGGCCCCTGTCGGGCAGCTTGATGGGCAGTTTTGGCATACTCAGCAAGGCGCTACCTACCGGGATATTCGATAACCACGCCATTCGCGACTTTTTACGCAAGGTCTTCAGTGAACCCGGACGTACCGACGATTTTCGACAACTCAGGCACCAGTTATTTTCGGTCGCGACCGATCTCGATACTGGCGAATCGGTGCGCTTTGGTAGTCACGGATTTGACCATGTGCCAATTTCCAAAGCGGTGCAGGCGAGCGCCGCCTTGCCGGGCTTGTTTCCCCCAGTACGCATCGGCGGGCGCTATTACGTAGATGGTGCATTGAAGAAAACGCTGAATGCTTCAGTGGCGCTTGAAGCGGGTGCGCAACTGGTGCTGTGCGTGAACCCGTTGGTGCCGTTCGACGCCAATCTCGCAAAGAGACGCGCGGGTGCGAACCAGCAGTCGCATATGAAAAAACTCGTCGAAGGCGGATTACCTGCCGTGTTGGCGCAAACCTATCGCGCCATCATTCATTCAAGAATGCACGTAAGTCTGGCGAACTACGTAACGCAGTATAAAGACGCCAATGTGGTGCTGTTTGAGCCGCGCAGCGACGATGCCGAAATGTTTTTCACTAACATTTTCAGCTATGCCACGCGTCGGCACGTATGCGAGCATGCCTACCAGCGCACGCGCCAGGATTTATTGAAACGCCACTTTGAGTTGGAGACGATTCTCGGGAAGTACGGCATCACCATGAATCTTGACGTGCTTCGCGACGACAAACGCACACTCGACCACGGTCTGTTCAAACGCAGCCGCAGGCTTCGACGCGAAGAGCGTCTGCGCGGTACAACGCTAGAACTTGCGGATGCAATTGCGGATCTGGAACAGTGGGTTAAAGGGGCAAGCGCGAAAATGCCTATCGAATAGTGACACCAAATATTATATCTAGGCCGCCATTTGGCGGGCTTTGCGGAAAAATGGCTTTGAAGGCCTGCCGTGCCTGACTGTTCTAGCCCGAATGTGGCGTGTGGTCCCTGGAGTATTTGGCGAATGCGTCCACACCCCGTAGTAACATTCGTGCATGCCGACGCAGTCACCACAGATTTTTCCTTCACGCTCTGCGCGCACCCGTGCGCGCATCCTGATGGCGAGCCTCGAACTGTTCAATCGTTACGGCGAGGCCAACGTCACTACCGGTCATATCGCCGATGAACTCAATATTAGCCCCGGCAATCTTTACTATCACTTTCGCAATAAGGACGAGATCATCCATCATTTATTCGCGGAATTTGAACGTGCGATGGATCTCGCACCTGGCGAAGTCGTTGACGCGGCCAGTGCGATGGAAGACATGTGGCTCTATCTGCACCTGATGTTCGAGCACATCTGGGCGTATCGGTTTCTCTATCGCAATCTAGACGATCTGCTCTCACGCGATAGCAAACTCAAATCGCATTTCAATATCATGATCGGCCACAAACGCCAAGCGATGGATTCGCTCTGTCGTGCATTGCGGGAAGCAACGGCGATGAAGGCCACCGATGCCGAGATCCGAGCGCTGGTGGACAACGTATTGGTGGTGGCGACCTATTGGCTGAATTTCGAGCATCTGCGCGCGAAGT
>JBKJVA010000066.1:0-8468 GCA_046589675.1 Usitatibacteraceae bacterium | reverse complement strand
CGAGCTGGCTGATTAACTCCCCCAACGATGAATTCTTGCCACCGACGGTGGCGACATCTTGCTTACGGAGTGCGGATAAGGGCAAAACCAGAGGCAGTACAGAGGGGCTGGACATGGTAACGAGTGAGAAGTTAAAGACGAAGTGGCGAAGTAACGAAAAATGTTGCAGTGCGGAATAAGGATAGAATTATAGCCGACCCTTTCCTGACCACTCCACAAAATCCAGTCTTGCAAATGCGGACTGCCGCGCTACCGAGACCCGCCATGCCCAATCGACGTACCGCTTTCTTCATCTCCGACCGCACCGGCATCACGGTAGAAATGCTCGGCAATTCCCTGCTTACGCAGTTCGACGTCGTCGAATTTCGGCGCATCACACTGCCCTTTATTGACAACATGGAGAAAGCACAAGATGTGCTCAATCAGATCAAGGCAGCGCACATTGAATCGGGGATGCGCCCATTAGTGTTCACATCCCTGATGGCCGACGATCTACGCGAAGAAATAGCCAAAGCCGATGCAATGGTGCTGGATATGTTCGAGCGGTTCATCGTACCGATGGAAGCCGAATTGCGGGTCAAATCGGCGCACGCTGTCGGCCGCAGCCACTCGGCGGGTAATTTCAAGGACTACAACCAGCGCATCGAGGCGGTCAACTACACAATGGCCCATGACGACGGCATGACCAACCGCAATCTGGATCAGGCCGATCTCATTCTGGTGGGTGTGTCGCGCAGCGGCAAAACGCCGACTTGCCTTTACCTCGCGTTGCAATTTGGCATAAAGGCCGCCAACTATCCACTGATCCCGGAGGATCTTGAAAAACTAAAACTTCCGCCCGCATTAGCACCACTCAAACACAAAGTATGGGGACTCACGATCGTACCGGAACGTTTACAGCAAATCCGCCAGGAACGAAAACCTGACAGCAAGTATGCAGCGCTGGACAACTGCAAATGGGAAGTCAACACAGCCGAAATAGTGATGAAAAATGCCGGCATTTCCTATTTGAACTCCACCACCAAAAGTATCGAGGAACTGGCCACCACGATACTTCATGAGGCGCAGCTTGCGAGACGCGTTTACTAGTCGATCAGCTTGTCGAACATCGGCGTAGTTACATTGGGCAAAAACAACAAAAAACAGCGCGGCGACCGACACCTCGCCGCTTCTTTCTTGTCTAGCACCCTTAGTTGTGCCATGATTTCGGCTGGTAAAAGGGCTTTGCGACGATAACCAGCCCTCCATCATAATAATTCCAATTTTTACCCTCCCGAGGAGCCACAAATGTCGTTCAAAAAACGTGTCATTCCCGCTCTAATTGCCTCCGCAATGCTCGTCAGCGCGCCCGCAGCGCACGCCGTCAAATTCAGCGGAGTATTTGTGTTTGGTGACTCCTTATCGGACGCAGGTTTTTACCGTCCGTTTCTGGTCGCCGTCGGAACACCTGCCGCTACGGCTGTCGGTCTGGGGCGCTTCACCACCAATCCAGGCCCGGTCTGGGCGGAATTGATCGCGCAGACGTATGGTGGCAATGCTGCGCCATCCAACGCCGGTGGCGGCATCTACGCGCAAGGTGGTGCCCGAGCGCAGGGCAACTCGGCTTCTACGCCGCCCGGTTTTGCCCAGCGCGAGATTGGCACACAAATTAGCGAATACCTGGCTACTTCAGGCGGCAGAGCGGATCCCGGCGCGTTGTATGCCGTGTGGGCCGGTGCGAACGATATTTTCCAGAATTTTGCCGGGATCGCTGGTGGGACGGTAAACCCCACCACGGTTATTAATACCGCGGCAGGGACTGAAATTGCGCAAATTGCGCGGCTGCAAGCGGCTGGCGCACGCTACGTTCTGGTATTCAATCTTCCCGACCTCGGCAGTACGCCCGCGTTCGCGCCCGCAGCGATCGGTGCGGCAGGAAGTGCCGCCGCGACTTCACTTGCGCTTGGCTATAACGCAACGCTGTTCGCAGGGCTGGCTGGCAGGAAGGTTATTCCGGTGGATACATTTGCGCTGTTTGCCGATGTCAAGGCAAATGCCGCTGCATTTGGCTTTACCAATACCACCGGTATGGCTTGTAATGCGACCCCGCCGGCAGGCTTGCTTGCCTGCGGCCCGGGCAATCTAGTCGCCACAGGTGCGGCATCATCGTATCTGTTCGCCGATGGCGTGCACCCAACTTCCGCTTCGCAGGCCATCGTTGCCGATTTCGTCAAATCCCTGATCGATGGCCCGAACACCTATTCGACGATGTCAGAAGTGCCACTGTCTTCGCGTGCCGCGCACATTCGTACGCTGGATGAAGGCCTGCAAGCCGGCCAACGGGCTGAAGTCGGCAAAGTAGTTGCGTTTGCGGCAGGTGATGGTGGCAAGTACGATATTTCCATCAACAATTTCTCGCCGCAATCGAATACCAAAAACCGTGGTGGTTCTGTTGGTGTTTCGATGCGCGCCTCAGAGATCGTCACGGTTGGCGCGGCAGTGGGAACCTCGACTGCCGACACCAACCTCGGCTCGGCAGGAAAATTCGAACTCGACGAGACGGCTTTTTCGCTGTTCGCTGCGGTAAAGTCAAATGGCTTTTATGGCAACTTCATCGCTACTTCTGCCGATCTCAGGTTCAAGAACGTGCAACGCTTCGTCAAACTGGGTAACGTCAATCGCATTGCTTCTTCCAGCACCAAGGGCTCCAACGTCTCGCTGACGGTAGCGCTTGGCTACGACTTCAATTTCGGGTTGCTATCGGTCGGTCCATTCGGGTCGATCACATCGCAGGTTGTCGACGTCGCGGGCTTCACTGAATCCGGCGCCGGTTCGGCCGACCTGAATATTTTCCAGCAGGGACGCAAATCCCGCGTGGGCAGCTTCGGCGTACGTGCATCGGCGGCAATGGGTAACTGGACGCCTTATGCGCGGGTGTCGGTTGACAAAGACTCTGCCAACGACGAGCGCTTCGTATCGGCCAATCCCGTGTCGGTTGCAGCGGGATTGTCGTATGACATTCCAGGTTATAGAGGTGATGACTCCTGGGTCATCGGCACGATTGGTATTCGCGGCAAGATTACCGAGCGGGTCGGCGTCTCACTGGCTTATTCGGCCGTCTCCAGCAAGCAGAACGTGAAACAGGATGGCGTGACTGCCGGTGTGACATTTGGTTTCTGATTGCGCTTTTAAGATAGCTGGCATCCAGACGTTGACCCAAGGCCGCACGATGAAAATTGTGCGGCCTTTTTCATTTTGTCTTTAAGTGCGATGATGTGCCTGTGAAACGCATCTACACCGCCGCAAATCTTGCTGACGCGCATCTCGTGCGGGACCTTCTCCAGCAGGCTGGTATTGCGGTGCACATTTTCAACGAATACGCGATGGCCGGACTCGGCGATGTACCGATGGGATCTGCTTATCCCCAAGTGTGGATCTCACAATTGCATCAGGAGCAGCACGCACGCGCGGTGATTACCGACTACGAACAACGACCGCCGCAGACAACGGTGAAAAATTGCCCGTCGTGCAATGAAACCAATCCGGGCGAATTTGAACTTTGCTGGAATTGCGGCCAGTTATTTGCAGTCCAGACCTGAATGCGCTAACCCCAGCGCAGCTTCATCGCGATCACGGCGACGACCAGCAGGAGCGTAACCGCGTTGGCGATAACGACTGGCCAGATCGCCAGTATCCAACCGTACGCCAGCCAACAGACAATGCCGACAGCAAGGATTGCGTACATGCCCAGCGAAATATCGCGCGTCGACCGCGTCTGCCAGACTTTCACCACCTGCGGCAGAAACGCAATCGTTGTGCAGAAGCCCGCAAACGAACCAAACCAATCCGTGGGCGTCATGTTTTCAGTGAAAATGGCGTGAAGCTGGTGTTGCGATCATAGTAATCCTCTGCTTCAGCCCTTTTAAGCGCCTTGACGATGCGCACCGTCAGCGGCAGCATCACGACCTCCACGAGCATAGATACACAGCGACAAAGGCGACCATCACCAGGTCGAAGTATCGGTAATTGCGAACCATCGGCGGCGGCGCCTTTTTTGTCGTGTTCAAGGCAGTGACTCGTTGGCGAGCAGGTAGCGTGAACTACTGCGCAGGCTGGCGCTGCCGTACCAGCTCGAATAGACAAATCGCACCGGCAGCGGCGGCGTTGAGTGATTCAGTTTTTCCGGGCATGGGAATGGTGACGCGATGGGTTGCGGCGCGTTCCACGTCATCCGACAGCCCGGCACCTTCGTTGCCGATCAGGAAAACGGTGGGGCCGCGCAGGTCCATCTCGAACAACGATTTTGTACCTTTTGCCATCGGCACCAGTGCGAGCACCTGGCCATGGAATCGTTTGATAAAATCAACGAGATCAACGCCTTCGTTGATGTTGAGCGAAAAATGCGCGCCCTGCGCGGCACGCAGCACTTTGGGTGCCCACGCAAATGCACATGTCTTGGAGAGCGCAACGTGCCTGACACCTGCCGCTGCCGCGCTTCGGCACATCGAACCGACATTACCCGGGTCCTGCACATCCTCGAGCGCCAGGACTACATCCGCATTGTCGTCGATTGCCGCCGCGACGGGTGTGGGCACGATGGCCATCATGAAGGCCGGTGAATCGAGCGTGGATGCGCTGTCCATTAGCGCGTCGGCGAACACCGATTGGCTCGCGTTGTTGCAACGCGATAACAGGGCCACCACTTCCGCACGATGTTGTGCGGACTCACTGATCATGACTGCAATCGGTTCGCCCACCGCCTTCACATACGCCTCGACCAGATGGATTCCATCGAGAACCGTCAGGCTGGCTTTGCGGCGTTCGCGCGACGAATGCGCAAGCGCGACAAGTTGCTTCACCAAGGCGTTGTCCCGGGAACGAATCGTTTTCATAACAGGGTAACACTAGCACTGGAGCGCATTTCAGGCACTTTTATTCCTGTGAGCCGCGCCAGTGAATGATCTACGTAAAATAATTTAACCCGGGGGAGAAGGTGCGTCATTGCTGGAGCGCGGCAAACAACACGCGCCGCGCGGCTTCACGCACCGGCGCGAAACTTTGCCGGTGGATTTGACAGGGACCCACAGCCATCAAGGCTTCCAGGTGAAAACGCGTACCGTAGCCCTTATGACGCGCAAAACCGTATTGTGGATAGCTGCCATCAAGCGCGCACATCTCGCTATCGCGCGCGGTTTTGGCCAGAATCGATGCTGCCGATATTTCCGCGATGAGACGGTCGCCTTCAACGACGGCGCGGCACGGTAAGGCCACTGCCGGCACGTACAGACCATCAACCACGACTTCATAAGCCAGTAATCTCGGGAGCTGCAAGCCGTCGACCGCACGTTTCATGGCAAGCAGGCTTGCCTGCAGAATATTGATTGCATCGATTTCCGCCACGCTTGCCTGGGCGACGCAAAAAGCGAGGGCCTTCTCGCGGATTTCAGCATTCAGCGCCAGACGTTTTTTTTCCGGTAACATTTTTGAGTCGGCAAGTCCGCGAATCGGTCGCGCCGGATCAAGAATCACGGCCGCGGCAAAGACGGCACCCGCAAGTGGGCCACGGCCCGCTTCGTCAACACCACAAATCCGCAGGTGTATCTTCATGCGCCAGGCGTTGCTACGCGGCCACCGCTGCCGACGCAGACAATGGTGTTGGGTGCGCACCGGCAACCTGCCGAAGAAATGGCCGCAAAGCATCACGTACACGTTCGCCATTATTGACGGCCAACTGCGCGTGAATCAACGCAAATCGTGCCCGCAGCCTGAGTGCAGCGTCGTGATGGCGAATCCAGTTCCCCACCGCACGTGCGAGGTTCTCCGGCGTGGCCTCATCCTGCAACAACTCGGGCACCAGCCACTCACCGGCGAGGATATTTGGTAGCCCGACGTAGGGTAGATAAGCTTTGCGTTTCATCAGCCGATAGGTGGTCGGAGACATACGGTATGCAACCACGTGAGGGCATCGCAATAACGCGGCCTCGAGCGTTGCGGTGCCGCTTGCAACCAGCGCCACATCAGCCGCTGCAAGCGCCAGATTCGCATGACCGAACAGAATGCGTACCGGCAAACCATGTGCCTGTAATTTCCAGCGCGCCTGATCAAATTGCTCGCGTGTTTCGCGCGTCGCCAATGGCACCAAAAAGTGTGCCGCAGGAAAATCCTTGAGTAAGGCTTTGGCGGTTTCGATGAACAGCTCGGCATGATAATCAAGTTCAGTCTGGCGGCTTCCTGGCAGCAAGGCGACGATCAATTCACCTGCCTTGATTCGCAACTGCCTGCGCGCATTGTCGCGTTGCGGTGCCTGCGGAATGAGGTCTGCGCTAGGATGTCCGACGAACGTCGCCGGAATACCGGCTTTTTCATAGATCGTCGGCTCGAACGGGAAAACCGTCAACATATGTGACACAGATTGCTTGATATCGCGAATGCGCTCACCGCGCCACGCCCAGATGGATGGACTGACGTAGTGGATAGTGGGAATGCCCGCGCGTTTCAAGTTTTTTTCAAGACCGAGATTGAAATCGGGCGCATCGATACCGATAAAAAATGCCGGGCGCTCGGAGAGCAAACGGTTTCGCAAGCCGCGCCGGATACCGAGAATCTCGCGAAAACTTTTTAATACTTCGACGTAGCCTCGCACAGCGAGCTTTTCCATCGGGTACCAGGAAATCGCCCCCGCCGACTGCATTTTAGGTCCGGCGATACCAACAAATTCCAGGTGGGGATACTCGGCCTTCAAGGCCTTGATCAATAACGCGCCCAACAGGTCACCCGACGCTTCACCGGCCACGATACCAATTTTCATATCTCTGCTTTACCGGACGATGCCGCGCGTGGAGCCGGCAAGGAATTCTGACAATATCTTCAACTCCGGGCTCAGGTTTGCTGCCACCGCGAGTTGCGATCGGGCCTCAGCAAGCGAGAGTCCCGAACGGTAAAGTATTTTGTATGCGCGCTTGATATTGGCGATATGCTCCGGCGAAAAGCCGCGACGCTTCAGTCCTTCCGCGTTGATACCCACTGCAGCGAGCGGGTTACCACCCGCGGTCACATACGGCGGAAGATCCATCAACACCACGCTCGACACGCCGCACATCACGTGCGCACCAATTTTGACGTGTTGGTGAACACCGGTAAATCCGCCCAGCGTTGCCCAGTCGCCGACTTGGACGTGCCCTGCCAGTTGCGTGCAATTGGCGATGGTGGTTTTATCACCGATTACACAATCGTGGGCAATGTGCACATACGACATCAGCCAGTTATCGTTGCCGATGGTGGTGACGCCGCGATCCTGCACCGTGCCACGATTGAAACTGCAATATTCGCGGATGGTGTTGCGGTCACCAATCTCAAGCCGGGTTGGCTCTCCGGCATATTTTTTGTCCTGATTCGCCTCACCGAGGGAGACAAAATGGAAAATGCGGTTGTCACTGCCAATTTTTGTTTTACCGGTAATCACGCAATGGTGACCGATGCTGCAACCATCGCCAATCTCAACTGCGCCATCAATAATGGTGTACGCGCCCACACTGACGCCTGCACCAAGTTTGGCGCGCGCATCGACGATGGCTGTCGGGTGAATACTCATGCCTCTGGCGCCATTTATGGTTTGGTGATGGTGCGTTGAGTGCACAGCAAGGTCGCTTCGCAGGCAAGCTGACCTTCCACTTTTGCGCGGACGGCATACTTGATCAGCCCGCGTTTTTCCAGCAATTTTTCCGCTTCGAGAATCAAGGTGTCGCCCGGCACCACCGGTCGCTTGAAACGCGCGCCATCGACGCCAACCAGATAAACCACGGTGTTGTCATCGCGCTTGGTGCCCATGCTTTTGAATGACAGGAGGGCTGCCGCCTGCGCCATCGCCTCGACAATCAACACGCCCGGCATCACCGGATAGTGCGAGAAATGCCCCTGAAAAAATGGCTCGTTGATGGTGACATTCTTGATCGCGATGATACGTTTGTCCGGTTCCAGCTCCAGCACACGATCAACCAGCAAAAAGGGATACCGATGCGGCAGGTACTCCTTGATCTCGGCAATTCCCATCACTGTGCTCACGATGCGCTCCCCTTTTTCTTGATCTCTTTGACCGCGTTGACCAACTTGTCGAGCTGGCGCAAATGGGCGATATTTTTTAGCCAGTCTTGATGTTTCATTTGCGGCATGACCGCCGTCACCATGCCAGGCTCGGTAATCGATTTTGTCACCAGTGTCATCGCCGAGATGATTGCGCCGTCGCATACCTGCAGATGCCCGGTAAATCCGGCCGCGCCACCCACCATCACGTGTTTACCGATTCTGGTGCTCCCGGCAATGCCGACGCAGCCTGCGATCACGGTGTGATCGCCGATGGCGCAATTGTGACCAACCTGTATCTGATTATCGAGCTTCACATCGTTACCGATAATCGTATCCTCAATCGCGCCGCGGTCGATAGTCGTGTTGGCACCGATCTCGCAATCATCACCAATGATCACACGACCGGT
>JBKJVA010000336.1:0-2139 GCA_046589675.1 Usitatibacteraceae bacterium | reverse complement strand
CTAACGCCTGCAGAGCGCGTGTTCGGCTGGTCGAGTTTTTCGGTGCTGGCGATGAAGGTGGGAAATCCCGAATTTCCGGTGAACGCGATCGCAGGCAAGGCCTGGGCGCGTTGCCAGTTGCGGTTCGTCGTCGGGATCAATCCTGACGATGTAGTGCCGGCGTTGCAACGGCATATGGTTTGCGAGGGCTTTTCGCAGATCGCCGTGACAGCGGCGCGCGAAGAACCGATGCAGGCGACGCGGCTCGATCCTGATTCCAAATGGGTGCGCTGGGCGGTGGCGAGTATCGAGCGCACGACCGGAGCCAAGCCCGCGATACTGCCCAATCTGGGGGGGTCGTTGCCCAATGAAGTTTTTGCCGGAACGTTGGGTTTAGACACGATCTGGATTCCGCACTCCTATTCCGCTTGTTCGCAACACGCACCAAACGAACATATGCTCGGTTCAATTGCGCGCGAAGGGCTGGGGATCATGGCGGGAATATTTTGGGATTTGGGTGAGCTTGTTACATTCCCCCAGTTTCAGCCTGTCCCCGTTCTCGGCGAAGGCGCCTAGTTCCCTCCAGTCGCCATGCCACGTTACCGACCGCCTCCGCAGCCAGCCTCCACACGGAAAATCGCATGGTTCGGCGAACTTTTGGGTATTCAGCCGCGTATTCGCATGGTGCGCTCGTATGATGAGAGTTCGCACAGCTACCTGGGCTATGTGCTGTCGCTTAACGGCACCATCGATCATGTCGAGCGCAAATTTTCTGTTGCCATCGGCGTCGGCGCACAGACCAAACATCAGTTTCGAGCGGGCGATATCGTCTCGGGAATGGGTGTACCGGTGGCCGATCCGCAGTTGGAAACGGCAGAACTTTACAAAGCCAGCGGGCTCAAGGTCGATGCGCGCGAAACTGCGCTGCTGCCGCCAGCAGGCCCGCCGTGGCGCACCATACCATTGACGCTCGAGGCTTATCGCACACGTGGGCATCGGCGACTCGATGCGGCACGCTACGCCGAGAACTGTACGACGTGCGCGTGGGGTTGCATGATGGTGGTGGAGATTGTGAAGGACAATTGGAAGGGCATCGTCACTGGTGTTCGCGAGGAGACCTTCTGCTACGGTCCAAAATCATGTGCGTTCTACAAGGCCGGGCCAAAACGACGAGCGCCGGGGCGCGGTGATGCGATGTATATTGAAGAAGACTTGATAGACGAAGATGCGACCGCGCATCGCGGACCAGACGAGTAGCTGAGTCGTCAGCGGGATACTTGGGTAACAGCCCTATTTCAGCACCTCAAGAATCTTCGCCACCACCAGCTTGCCTGCCGGCGTCCACGGCGCGATCAATTCAAAGTGCCCGGCATTTTCAAGGGCATGCAATTCAACACTTTCCCCGAACTCCTTCGCGCGGCTTTGGTAGCGCCAGCCGATAGCGGGCGGCACGATGCCATCAAAGACACCGTGAATCAATATCTGCTTCACATTGAGCGGCAACATTTCTGACGGTGACGTATCCAGGAAAGGCATATTTTTGGGTCCCGCGGCTGGCGTTCGCGTTGCAGTATCAACCAGTTGATCAATCGTCTTGTCGCCACACGCGTGTGCTCCCGCACGCGCGAAGTGGGCCAGATCAGGAATGGCCGCGATGCCGACGACCGCTTTGAAATTCACGAGCTGGTCGCGCTTGAGCGTGCTGGCTGCCGGAATTCTGTTTTGTGCGGCAACCCACAGTGCAAGATGCCCGCCAGCGGAGTGCCCCGTTACCACCGCGCGGGTGAGATCAAGATTGTATTTTGTAGAAATCGCACGCAAATGCGCAACGCCGTCTGCCACATCTTCAAACGTACCGGGATAGCCGCCACCGCTATGGCCGACACGTCGATAGGTGATGCTCCACACGGCGACACCATGCTTACGCAAATCGTCCGCCAGAAACGCGACCAGCTCCGGCCCGGGCAAATCCGCGCGCCAGCAACCGCCATGAATCACCACCACCACGGGTAGCGGAACTTTGGAAGTTATTGGTGGTAGCCATAGCTCGCCAACCTGCAATGCATCCTTGCCATAGGCGATCTTGTGGTCAGGCTGGGTGGCCTTCAGTTCGGGTCTGTCAAGAATTTGCGTGAAGGTGAGCGATTGTGAAGCGGCGAA
>JBKJVA010000140.1:0-3453 GCA_046589675.1 Usitatibacteraceae bacterium | reverse complement strand
TTGTGCGCCGCGCGCCCGCCCGACGCAGGTTTCGATGGCAACGGCGGCAAAATACTTGGTCTCGGCATCCGCGCCGTCCGGGTTGGCCATGTATCGATCATAGAAAGGTTTCAACTGAAGCGCTTTTTCAAATTCGATGGCGAGCGCACTCTTGAGTGGCACAACCACGCGCACGCCAACGGGCGGGGAGGGGGCCAATATTTTCTGCGCCAGGTCTGGTAGTGAACTGGCACCGCCCTCGCGCGGCGCATTGTTGGCGGCAATTTTCACGGCGGCCGCGGCAATGCTGTCGGAACTACCTTCGGGACGAACAAAATACCAGGCGGCTGAGACGACGAGGCCGCAAGCACCCAAAATCAAGAGCAAACTACGATTCATATATGCTTCTTAAGTTCCAAGAAATTGCATGTTAACGGAAAAGCTTTTTTGATTATCAAAAAGACCGGACCAATGGTCCTTTTGACGGCAGAAAAGATGTAACTAGTTGTGCAGGATTTTTGACAGGAAATCCTGAGTTCTCTGCTTGCGCGGCGAGCCAAAGAAATCGTCTTTGCTGCAATCTTCCAAAATGGTGCCGCCTTTTTCCATGAAGATCACACGGTCGGCGACTTTTTTGGCGAAGCCCATTTCATGCGTCACGACCATCATCGTCATGCCTTCTTTGGCAAGTTCGACCATCACGTCCAGCACCTCGTTAATCATTTCCGGGTCGAGTGCGGATGTAGGTTCGTCGAACAGCATGGCAATAGGCTCCATTGACAACGCGCGGGCGATCGCCACGCGCTGCTGCTGACCACCGGAAAGCTGCGCGGGAAATTTATCCTTATGTTCGATGAGACCGACACGATCCAGAAGTTTCAGGCCTTTTTCATGCGCAGCGGCTTGGGTCCGGCCAAGTACTTTGGTCTGCGCCATTACCAGATTCTGAGTAACGTTCATATGCGGGAAAAGTTCGAAGTTCTGAAACACCATTCCCACCCGCGAGCGCAGCTTGGCGAGGTCGGCTTTTTTTGCACCTACCGATATGCCATCGACCCAAATCTCGCCTTTTTGAAACGGCTCAAGCCCGTTGACGGTCTTGATTAGCGTCGATTTTCCAGAACCCGAAGGCCCGCAAACCACGACGACTTCTCCTTTGCTCACGGTGGTTGTGCAATCGTCAAGCACCTGTTTGTCGCCATACCACTTGCTGACGTTTTTTAATTCGATCATGGCCATCATTTATTCCTTAAATTTCCCGCATGCGACAAAATTAGCTATCGGTTGACTCTTTGGTCCTTAAGCGCCACCCGGTTTCAGGTTCGGCTCGATTAAAGTGGTGTCCTGCTTGGTCGCCCGCAGACGCGCAGGGTCCATGCGCGTCTGTATGAGTTTCACCAGCTTTGATGCGCCGAAGCAGATCACGAGGAAGACGAGGGCGACAAAAATATAAAGTTCGACGATTCGGCCCGTTAACTGCCCCGCCTTGCTCGCCGCGCCCAGAAAATCCTTCAGGCCGACGACATAAACCAGCGACGTATCCTGAAACAGGATGATCGCCTGCGTGAGCATAATCGGTAGCATATTGCGGAAGGCCTGGGGCAGTACCACATAGCCCATCGATTGCCAATAATTGAGTCCAAGCGCATAGGCGGCCCAAGGTTGCCCGCGGGGCACAGACTGAATACCCGCGCGAATGATCTCCGAGTAGTAGGCGGATTCCACCATGATGAAGGCGACAACGGCTGAGGTGAAGGGCCCAACTGCTTCGCCCTGCTGGCCGGTGAGCTTCTGCATCAACACCGGGGTCAAAAAGTAAAACCAGAAAATCGCCATGATGAACGGAATCGAGCGAATCAGATTGACAAACCCGGCGGCAGGATAAGAAAGTACTTTGAAGCTTGACAGTCGCGCCAGCGCTAACAAGGTGCCAAAGAATATGCCGCCTGCCAATGCGATCGCGAATAGCTGCAAGGAAAGCAACAGGCCGCTCCAGAGGACGGGCAGGCTCTTGATGATAATGCTGAAATCGAACTCACCCATGATCAGTGGCCCGCCTGCGAGACATAACCAGGAACGGCGACCTTGTGTTCGACCAGGCGCATGACGACTATAACGGTCAGGGTGATTACGATGTAGATGAGCGTCGCCACGGTAAAAGCTTCAAAGGTACGAAAGGTGTATTCGGAAATTTGACGGCTCTGCGCCGTTAATTCCAGAATACCGATCGTCAAAGCCGTCGATGAATTTTTAAAAATCGTCAGAAATTCGGACGTCATAGGTGGAATGATGAGCCGGAATGCCATGGGCAGGAGCACGTATTTGTAAACCTGTGGCAACGTGAAGCCCATGGCCAGACCGGCACTTGTCTGGCCCTTCGGCAGCGATTCAATCCCGGCGCGTACCTGTTCGGCAACGCGCGATGCCGTGTAGAGCCCCAGACATAGTACGGCAGCGGTGAATTCCCACAGGCTGAATTGGGCAAAAGGAAGGGTGATGAGGTTGGGGTAGGTACCTTTGAGCCAATCGCCGAGTGCCGCCGGGACAACTTCCGGCATCACGAAATACCAGAGGAACATCTGTACCAATAGCGGGATGTTGCGGAAAATCTCCACGTAGGTGGTGGCGATCAAGCGCGGTATTTTCAACGGTACGGTGCGCAAAATTCCGATGATCGAGCCTAATACAAAGGCGATGATCCAGGCAGATATGGACACCAGCATCGTCCACATCAAGCCGGATAACATCCAGCCGAGGTAGGTCATGCCGCCGGAGGGGGCTTGCTCTAATAGAAATTTGAAGTCCATATGGCGCTCCCATCGCCCACTTCAACGCAAGGTTCTGCGCACGCCGCGACGATATTATTGACATTGCATGAAAACTATTTTTGGCGGAATTGTTTGCGACCAGCAATTAATCGCTGCGCCGCATCCGCTGCCAACGATTGCACCAATAAAAAAGGGGAACCGATTTCTCGATTCCCCTTGGCGGTGTTACTTACTCCGGGAGCGCCTGGAGTTGGAAGCCAACTTTCAGCAGTGGGCTCATTGGCATGCCAATGGTTTCACCCGATGGCAATTTACCGATAAACCACTTGTCGTAAATTTTATTGATTTCGCCAGTGCGCATCAGATTCGATAGTGCACGATTGGCAACGATGGCGAAGTCTGCGTCGTTTTTTCTGAACATGATGCCGTAGGGATCGTATGAAAGGTAATCACCGATCACGTCGAAGTCTTTAGGCTTCTTGGCTTTGGCAATCAGTCCGTAAAGCAGTACGTCATCCATTGAGAATGCAGCCGCACGCCCCGACTCGACCGTCAGGAACGATTCAGCATGATCCTTGGCGTTGAGAAACTTGATGTCCAGTTTTTCCGTATCTGACAGCGCCTTGATGGTGCGTTCGTTGGTCGTGCCCTGCGTAACCACGACGGTTTTACCTTTCAAGTCTTTATAGGATTTGATTTTGGAGGA
>JBKJVA010000290.1:0-2769 GCA_046589675.1 Usitatibacteraceae bacterium | reverse complement strand
TTCACTTTTGGTTGACCGCCGCTTCGTGTAAAATACTAATTTCCAACGCTCCGCAGCTGGAGGTCAACAAAATGACCAAGTATATTTTTGTTACCGGTGGGGTGGTTTCTTCCCTCGGAAAAGGGATCGCCGCCGCTTCTCTCGCTGCCATTCTTGAATCGCGCGGCATTAAAGTCTCAATGATGAAGCTGGATCCGTATATCAACGTCGATCCAGGGACGATGTCGCCTTTTCAGCACGGCGAGGTATTCGTTACCGATGACGGCGCGGAAACCGATCTTGACCTCGGTCACTACGAGCGCTTCATCTCGATGAAGATGAAAAAATCGAACAACTTCACCACCGGCCAGATTTACGAACGCGTGATTAACAAAGAGCGGCGCGGCGATTACTTGGGCGGTACGGTGCAGGTGATTCCGCATATCACCGATGAGATCAAGGCTTCGATACGCGCGGGTACGGTCGATGCGGAAGTCGGCATCATCGAAATTGGCGGCACCGTCGGTGACATCGAGTCATTGCCTTTCCTTGAGGCGATTCGTCAGATGGGTATCGAGCAAGGCCGAGACAATGCCTGCTATATCCACCTGACCCTCGTTCCATATCTCCCCACGGTGGGGGAAATCAAAACCAAACCGACACAGCACAGCGTGAAGGAGCTGCGGGAAATCGGTATTCAGCCGGACGTGGTGATGTGTCGCAGCGACCGACCCATCCCGGACGAGGACCGCCGCAAGATTGCGCTGTTCACCAATGTCGATTTTGGATCGGTGATTTCCTGTTACGACGCCACCTCCATATACAAGATTCCCAAGATGTTACATAAACAAGGGCTGGACGAAATCGTTTGCCGCAAACTGCACCTCACACCGAAGCCCGCCGATCTCACGCTATGGGACGGCATCGTTGACGCGCTCGAACATCCGGAGCATCAAATTAATCTGGCGATGGTCGGCAAGTATGTCGACCTGGCCGATTCCTACAAATCACTCTCGGAAGCGTTGACGCATGCGGGTATTCACACGCGTACCAAAGTCAATATTCATTACCTGGATTCAGAGCAGATCGAGAAAGACGGTGTGGCGGCACTGGCCAACATGGATGCCATTCTGGTGCCTGGCGGGTTCGGCAAGCGCGGTACCGAGGGCAAGATAGCTGCTGTTAAATTCGCGCGCGAAAACAAAATTCCGTATCTCGGCATTTGTCTCGGCATGCAGATCGCGACGATTGAATTTGCGCGTAACGTTGTGGGGCTTGCCAATGCCAATTCCACCGAATTTGATGCCGATACACCGCACCCGGTGGTAGCGCTCATTACCGAATGGCAGAACCATGATGGCGTGGTGGAAAAACGCGATGCTACGTCCAACTTCGGCGGCACGATGCGGTTAGGCGCACAGCCGTGCACGGTACGACCCGACACGCTCGCGTACCGAATTTACCGTAACACCACGGTGAGAGAACGTCATCGCCACCGCTACGAGGTCAACAACCATTATGTGCCGCGTCTGGAAGTTGCGGGCATGGTGATTTCAGCGCGAACCAATTCGGAATCGCTGACCGAGATGATTGAGCTCGATCCCGCAAAGCACGCCCATCCGTGGTTCTACGGCTGTCAGTTCCATCCGGAATTCACCTCAACGCCACGTGACGGCCATCCGCTGTTTATCTCGTTTGTCAAAGCGGCGCTGGAGCAACATAAACAAATCCATGGTGAAGCAGGGTTGCGGGTGGTGCAGGGCTCGAAGGCAACAGCGTGAGACTCTGCGGTTTTGACGTCGGTATCGACAAACCTTTTTTCCTTATCGCGGGACCATGTGTGGTCGAGTCCCTGCAATTGCAAATCGATGTCGCGGGGCAGCTAAAAGAAATTACTGCAGCGCTCGGTATCCCGTTTATCTTCAAATCAAGCTACGATAAAGCCAACCGCAGTTCCAGCAAATCCTTTCGCGGTCCCGGTATGGATGAAGGTTTGCGCGTACTGGCTGAGGTGAAAAAACAACTGAATGTGCCGGTGCTGACCGATGTGCACACCGAAGCCGAAGTCGCAACCGTAGCCAGCGTGGTTGATGTGCTGCAGACCCCCGCCTTCCTCTGCCGCCAGACAGATTTTATTCATGCAGTGGCGCGCGGTGGCAAACCGGTGAACATCAAAAAGGGCCAATTCCTTGCCCCCGGCGACATGAAAAACGTTGTCGACAAGGCCCGCGAAGCCAGTGGCACCGACAACATCATGGTGTGCGAGCGCGGCGCATCGTTTGGCTACAACAATCTGGTGTCGGACATGCGCTCGCTTGCAATCATGCGCGAAACCCATTGCCCGGTGATCTTTGACGCCACGCACTCGGTGCAGTTGCCCGGTGGGCAGGGTACAACTTCAGGTGGTCAGCGCGAATTCGTGCCGGTGCTTGCGCGTGCGGCAGTGGCGACTGGACTCGCGGGCCTGTTCATGGAGACGCACCCGGACCCGAGCAAGGCGCTTTCTGACGGACCCAACGCGTGGCCACTGGCGATGATGAGGGATTTGCTCATCACGTTGAAAGCAATCGATATGTTAGTAAAAAAACAGGCGTTCGCCGAAACCGCACTCATGAACCAAGGATAATTTTTAATGACCGCCATTGTTGATATCGTTGCCCGGGAGATTTTGGATTCCCGCGGTAATCCCACCGTCGAAGCCGATGTTTTGCTTGAATCAGGTGTGATTGGCCGTGCCGCCGTGCCGTCGGGGGCTTCCACTGGTACGCGCGAGGCGATTGAATTGCGCGA
>JBKJVA010000036.1:0-4045 GCA_046589675.1 Usitatibacteraceae bacterium | reverse complement strand
TGATTACCGCACACCTGTTAAGGGGCTTTATCAGTGTGGGGCAGGAACCCATCCTGGAGGCGGCGTTACCGGTATACCAGGGCACAATGCCGCGCGCGAAATTTTGCGCGATGCGTAGAAAAAACTGCTGTCATTTCGACCGAAGGGAGAAATCTGCTGTTTGAATGTACCAGACGAAAAGCAGATTTCTCCCTTCGGTCGAAATGACAAATTTAGTGAGCCAAACGCTGCCATCACTTCCAAACCGGTTTGCGTTTTTCCAAAAACGCCGTCACGCCTTCTTGCGCCTCTGGTTGCATGAAATTGCAGGCGATTGCATTAGTCGCATCGCTGTATGCGGTTTCGATGTCCATTTCCATCTGCCGGTAGAAAAGTGCCTTGCCCATCGCCAGTGCTGTGCGTGGTTTTGTTTTGAGGGTAGCGGCCAGCTTGAGCGTTTCGGCGCGTAACGCGTTGAAGGGTACGACGCGATTGATCAAGCCCCAATCGAGGGCCGTGGATGCATCAATAAAATCACCGGTCATCAACATCTCGGCTGCGCGCTTTTGCGAAATCACCCGCGATAACGGCACCGCAGGCGTCGAGCAAAACAAACCGAGGTTCACGCCGGACACGGCGAACCGGGCGTGATCGGCGGCGACAGCAAGATCGCATTGGGCTACCAACTGACAGCCTGCCGCTGTTGCCATACCGTTTACTTCGGCGATTACCGGCATTGGCAATTTGGCGATTTTGAGCATCACATCCGAACAAAGTTGGAAAAGTTTCGTCACTGATGCCTGATCGTTCGCGAGGCGCATTTCTTTCAGATCGTGTCCTGCGCAGAATGCATTGCCAGTGGCGGCGATAACGACGACGCGCGCGTCCGGGTTGTCGGTTATCCCATCCAAAGCTGCGTGTAACGCGTGCAGCACTGCAAGCGACAGCGCGTTGAATTGTTGCGGCCGGTTGAGCGTCAAAAAAATTACGCCGTCTATTTCGGAGATTAGTAACGGCGCGTCTGCGGAATCGTTGCGTATGTTCATCAAATTACCTATTCTTTACGCGAATTTGTCATGATACGCGGCTAAGTTCATAGACTTCACAGGTGGCGTTGGGGAATTGGCGGCAATTAATGCCCGGTTCGTTAAGTGTGCGGTTTTGCACTAAATACACGTCAAATTAAACTGCCCGTAACATCCCCTGAATGCGTCGTGGGAAGTGGTTTACAACGATGCGGACTGGGCTTAGTATGGTCGCTTGTAAGAAATGGCTGCTTTTCCTGATTAATCCGCATCTTGAGGGACGAGGAAAAGTCTCACGCATCGTTCAATCACGATCAGTGCCGGGGAGCGATTCAAAGGGTGCTGGCGTACCAAAATGGTCATACCCATGATAAAAAAACAACGATCCATGCGCGCGCAACTCATATTTGCGTTGGTCACTTCGCCTGCCCTGCTGTGCGCATTGCTTTCACCTGTGGCTGCCCTCGCTAATCCTGCACTCTTGCGCGATGCCCAACAGTTGCTGGCAGCGAATAATCCCAAACAGGCATACATGATTCTCGTTGCCCGGCAGGATCAATTGTCTGGCAATGTCGAGTTCGATTATTTACTCGGTGTGGCGGCTCTCGACAGCGGGAAAATAGACGAATCAATTATCGCTTTCGAACGGGTGCTGCAGGTGGACCCGAAGAATGCGGGAGCACGGATGGATCTGGCGCGCGCTTATTTCAACGCTGGTGCTATGGATCTTGCGCAGGCGAATTTTCTGGAGTTGAAAGAGAGCAATCCGCCGACCGCTGCGCTGATCGCCATCGACAAATATCTGGTGGCGATTCGCGAGCGCCGCACTCAAACCGCGAACGTTTTCTCGGCCTGGGGCGAAACAGGGCTGGGCTACGACAGTAACATCACCGGCGTGCCGACCGATTTCACCTCGGCCGTGGCCTCTGCGTTCAATATCACCGGTATCAGCCCGACCGGCAACTCGATTAAACGCAAAGCGCCTTATCTTACCGCTGCGGTGGGCGCCGATTACACCTATGCATTGCGGGCGGGTTGGGCCGCTTTTGCAGGCGGCGAAGCGCGTGGGCGTGCCTACCGCCGCGAAAGCGACTTCAATTCCATTTCCGGCGAAGCGCGGTTTGGCGCATTGTGGGCCAGCGGTTCGCAGCAATTGCGACTCACCGGCGGCTACAACCGTTTTAGTCAGGATGGTCTGGCGCCTGGTGAACCCAAGCCGACCAATGATCGCAGCACCGCACTGGTCGCCGCCGATTACCGTTATGCCTTTAATGAGCGCCAGCAATTGAACGCAGGCGTGGCGGGCACCCGTGTGAAGTTTCTTACCAATAATATCGAGGACTTCGACGCCGTGACTGTCACCGCCGGATATCTGCAAGCCTTCGAGCGTAAGGGCTCACCGGTTCTACAGTTGAGCAGCTATTACAGTCGCGATGAAGCGGTACGAAAATTAGCCGATGGTGTGTCCGATAAATCCAAGCGCGTCGCCGGTGTGCGCAGCTATTTCCAGTATTCGCTAACCGACAAACTGGCGTGGTTCAACGGGCTGGGTTTTTCCAGTCGCAGCGACCAAAGCGCCTTCTCGCGTGCGACCGAAATCGAGTTTGGGCGCGACCAACTCGCCGATGTCACAATCGGTGTGATCTGGCGTTTCCAGCCGAAATGCGCGATGCGCGCGCAGTGGTTTGCGTCTCGTAACGATTCCAATATTGCGATCTACGATTTCACCCGTCATGAGGTGTCTTCCACGATCCGTTGTGACTTCCTGTAAACAATCGCTGACCCGGCAGATCTGTCGTTAGAGAAATTCGAGGATAAACAATGACTACAATAATATTTTCCGCCACATTCAAGTCGTTTAAGGCGCTCTGCAGGGTTGCGGTGGCGCTGGGCGCACTGGCGTTTTTGACGTCGGCTTTCCCGGCGCTGGCACAAAGCGGCCAATTCACCTACGTCATTGGGTCAGTCACCATTGAGCGGGGTACGGAACGCATCACACCAGTGCGTGGTACGGCCGTGAATCCGCTCGATGTGATCCAGACAGGTGCCGATGGTATGGCGCAATTGGCGATGGTGGATCAGGCAAAATTGTCGCTGCGCTCCAATTCGCGATTACTGGTGCAACAGTATCCTGTGACCGCCAATGACCCCCCAGGTGCCGTGCTGAATCTGGTTCGCGGCACCCTGCGCACCTTTACCGCCCTGCTTACTCCTACGAATAGAGCCGGCTACCGGATGAACACCAAGGTCGCGACGGTGGGTATCCGTGGTTCCGGCAGCATTCTTGAACACGAGGGCGACACCACCAATCACCACACCATCGAAGGTAGCCACATCGTCGCCAGTATCGATGGCAATTTCCCGCCTATTCTTACCAATCCCAACCAAACCGTGCAGGTTGTTCAAGGGCAGGCACCGAAACTCATCCCTACGCCCCCAAGCTTGCTCGACTCTGGAAAAGTCATGGTCGGTGGCAAGGAAAAGAAACCAGAAGTGGAAGAAAAGATTGAAACCGCGTCTGCGCTGGGCAGCAATACCGGTGCAACTGGCGGCACAGGCAGCGCCGGCGGGCAAGTGCTCGGCGGCAACGGCCTCGGTTTCACGATAATCGACGCAACGGGCAACCTGGGCAATGATCCGATTAATCTGCAGAACATTGTCATTGCCGCTGGCGGCTCGACGGTGTCGGATTTGGCGGTACCGGCCGCGATCACACTCGCGGGCGGTCTGCGTGCCTATACCGCGTATGCGGGCAGCCAAAGTGGCACCGGCGCGAACGTTGTCGGTGGCACGGCGCGCGATGTGCAAACCGTCACGATAGGCGGTGGCACCGCGATTGTGCTCGGCCGCTGGGAAGGTGTGAGCAGTTTCGGCTTCGGCGCTGGTAACGGCGGCGCCGGCAGCAATGTGGGCGGCAGCGTGCATTGGGCCTACGGCGGTGCCGGATTTCCGTCGTATCTTTCTGATGTGCTGACCGGTACGGCGACATACACCCGTCAAGCTGCGACCACACCTACCAACCAGCTTGGCACCATTGGCAC
>JBKJVA010000352.1:0-3111 GCA_046589675.1 Usitatibacteraceae bacterium | reverse complement strand
CCTCGAGGCGCACAGCCGTTAGTTGCTGACCCCATGCGCAGCCGGTGTCGAGACCGATGAAATTGGGCGTGACGTGCAGCCCCAGTGCCGACCAGTGTCCGGCGAGGATGGTCTTGTTGGCGAATGACGGATGGCGTTTGCTAAACCACGGCACCAATGCCGATGGCATTTCTGCCAGCGTTCCCTTGAACGCAAGTTCGAGTTCATTATTTTTGCCGAGAGTGCGCATGCGCGTCATTGCGTTGGTGGCAAGTCGATGCCGTGGATAGCCGATCAGCGCGTCGTCCCAAAGATTTGGCTCGTTGCCATACATATTTTTCAGGAAAGCGCGTCGATGTTGGCCGCGAATCAACGCCTCTATCTCGCTGGCAAGCGCTAGCGCCTGCGGCAGGCTCCACTGTGGAAGTAATCCTGCGTGCACCATCAGGTAACGCCCCTCAGCGTGGATTAATTTCTGCTGGCGCAACCACTCGAGCAAATCATCGCGGTCCGGCGCATCGAGAATGGCTTGAATCGTGTCGCGCTTGCCGAGCTTGCCCAATCCCTCGGCGACAGCAAGCAGATGCAGGTCATGATTGCCCAGCACCGCGATCGCGCGTGAGCCCAGACCGCTCAAAAACCGCAAACACTCCAGCGATGCCGGGCCGCGATTGACGAGGTCCCCAACCAGCCACAACTGGTCACGTGTTTTGTCAAAATTAAACTTTGTCAGGAGCGCCTGCAAGGACGCAAAGCATCCTTGCAAATCACCAATCGCATAGGTACTCACCGCCGCCACCTGAAAAGAAAAAGGGGCGAATCATCCGCCCCTTTTTGTAACGAAGATGATCCCGACATAGGAATCTACTTGCTCGATGCGACCATATAGTCCACTGCCGCCTTTACATCTACATCAGTTAATGAGGTATTGCCGCCCTTCGCTGGCATGACCCCCGCCTTACCCTGATAGCCCTTGATAGCGTGCTCGTACATTAGCGGCTTGCCTTGTGCAACTCGCGCCGTCCAGGCCGCCTTGTCGCCAACCTTTGGCGCGCCCGCAATACCTGCGCCGTGGCAAGCCACGCAGGCATTCTTGTAAACGCCCTCTCCGCCAGCCCCAGTCGGCGTGGCGGCCACACCTGCCGCGGGTATCGCCGCTGCCGCAATGGTTGCGCCAGTCTTCTGCGTTGCTGCCACAGGCATCGTTGCAACCGGCGTTGGTGCGGGCGCAGGCACCTTCGACGCATCGACAGCTAATGTCGTCACAGGCGCAATGCGCTGTGCGATAGCCGCTGGTGTGTTGGCGTTTTCAGCACTATTGCCAACCGAATGGGTGCCGATCGCGTACTTGGCCAGCAGGATAATGCCGAGGATGAGTACGATCGCACCGACCGTGACAACAATCGTCATCTTGACGGCGTGGGCTGCATTCGTTTCTCCGGTGGGAGCGTGATCTGGCTGTGACATGGCGACTTCCTGGGTACGTAAAATTCAATTGCGCAATTATACTGGCGAAGCGCATTTCCACTCAAATGCCGCGTGAACCGTGCAACGGACCAGCCGAGCCGCGGGCGCGATGGTAAACTAACGCAGTCAGTAGCCGCGCGCCCGTAGCTCAGATGGATAGAGTGCTACCCTCCGAAGGTAGAAGTCGCACGTTCGAATCGTGTCGGGCGCACCAAATCCTAACGTCACCTTCGGGTGACGTTTCCCATTTCGCCCGAGCGAGCCAATAGTTTGGCTCGCGGACCGATTCGAAAGGCGACGGCGATGCCGGGAGCGAAGCGACGGGCCGCCGCGCCGGGGTCGCGGGACGTGACCGAATCGTGTCGGGCGCGCCATCAAATCAAACACTTAGCTGTTTGACAAAAATCCCATTGGGTCACCGTGGTGGTTCGGTCGACCTGATATGGAATTTCTTCGATATCCTTGCGAAGTCCGTCGCCGACGTATAAACGAATCGGAATCGTTTCCAGTGACTTCAGAAAGAAAGTACTCGGCTGAAGCCAGCATTCATGTGACTCGCCACTGGTGGAGATAAACATAAACAATCCGAACGTAATCAGACTTTGAATTTTCATAATTGCAAAAGTAGTTTTAAAAGTGAACGGCGTGGCGACCAAAACGGGGACGCTGGACGCCAAGATATTGAGTAGTTTGCTTACATTTCGACATATGCGTGATTAAAACCTGCCGTCACATTTGGATCAAACTCCTGTCGATCTTTCAGGCGAACCCCCAGGACGAATCCGGCGGGTCGCTCTCGTCATTAAGTCAAGCCGTCAGAAATTCATGCTCAACGATAGCCTGAACGTGCGCGATTCAATCGGGTGGAAGTGGATGTCGGCCAGGCCTTCGGCGGGTTCGCTGGGCAAACGCGAGGTGTAGTAATAGTCGATTGCAGATGCCCGCTTGTTGGTGAGGTTGAATCCATCGAGCTTCACCTGCAGCGTCCGGCTGAATTTGTAGCCGATGTTGGCATTCACCGAGGACGTGGCCTGAGAGCGGATCGAATTATCCTCAATCAACGGGCGCGGACCGAAATAGCGCAATTGCACCGCACCAAACCACGGGCCCAGATTGTCCACCGCCACGGCAAGAGAGGCGACGCCTTCGACTGCACCCGGCACACGATTGCCCTCCAGTGCGTTGTCACGGAACCGCGCGCGTGCGAACGCGAGATCCGCATCGATGGTCAGCCAGTCATTCACCTTGTAGTAATTGGCCAGCTCAAATCCCACGCGTTTGCTCGGCCTGCCCGCCTCGGTGGTGCCGGCGTCACCGACGAAAATCAATTCAGAATCGAAATTAAGCTGATACAGCGAGAGTGACGTTTGCAGCCCGGGCAGCGGCACCGTACGAACGCCAAGTTCGAACCCTTTGGATCGCGACAGCGGCGTCACGCGATCAACCCGCTCGTTGGTTTTCGGATCGACATTGATCACCGTGCCGCGTGCGTCGTTGCTATGAAAGCCGCTACCGAGATTGATATAGAACTCGGTGTTTGCCCACGGTCCGAAAATGAGGTTCAGCTTCGGGTTGGCGATGCTGGCCGTGCGTGTGCCGGAATTCTCCGACAAGTCGCTGCTTACCTTGAAACGATAGGTGTCCGCGCGAATACCGGCCACGGTA
>JBKJVA010000106.1:0-3678 GCA_046589675.1 Usitatibacteraceae bacterium | reverse complement strand
GCGCCGCCCATCGTTGGGGTACCGGCTTTGACCAAATGCGTTTGCGGACCGTCGTCGCGTACCGACTGACCGATCTTCAGTTGGGTAAGCTTCTTGATCATCCATGGCCCGATAATGAACGAGATGGCCAATGCCGACAGGGCGGCGAGCACCGTGCGCAGGGTGATGTACTGAAACACACCGAAGGCGCGGAAATCCTTGGCGAGCCATTGGAAAAGTTCTAGCAACATAGGGAGCATCCTTTGAGATTGCGACCCGACCGACGTGCGAGTGCCAGCCCGCGCGTTAGCGGACGCGCGGTGACCACCTCTGACTTAAGATGACTAGCCAAGCACATTTAATGGACCGCTCCGTGATAATTCGCGACCAGTTGCGCGACCACCCGTTCCATCTTCATGAAACGCGATCCCTTTACCAGCACATGGGTAGTGGCAGTCAGCCTCGGCTTGATTGCGTTTACCAACGCATCGATTTCCGGAAAGTGCTCGGCACCATTGCCGAACGCCCGCACGGCACCGCGCATCAAATCACCGGTGGCACAAAGCGAATCAATGCCGGCGGCACGTGCGGAAGTTCCGATATCGGTGTGCATGGCGGCAGCATCCAATCCGAGTTCACCCATATCACCCAACACCAAAATGCGCGGAGCTGGCAACTTGGCAAGGACCGCGATAGCCGCGTTGACAGAGTCAGGGTTGGCGTTGTAAGTGTCGTCGATGATGGTGGCCGAATTGTGGCCGCGGAAGACTTGCAGCCTTCCTGAGACAGCGTGAAAAGCTTCGAGGCCTGCCTTGATCGCAGGGAGCGGCACACCGAGCGCAATCGCGCCAGCCGCTGCCGCCAGAGCATTGCGCTGGTTGTGGCTTCCCAACACCTGCAGATGGACTTCGATCTCGGCGCGCTTGAACGCGATTGTCAGCGCGCTTTCTGGCGCAGTGCCGAACGTGGCCAGCACATCATCGTCCGGGCTTACCCCAAAGCTGATCACGCGGCGGTTCCCGGCCAGCCCCCGCCAGTAAGTTCCGAAGCGGTCGTGCATGTTGACGACCGCGATACCCTCTGGTTTCAGTCCGCCATAAATCTCACCCTTGGCTTGTGCAATCGCCTCCCGGCTGCCGAGCTCACCTATATGCGCAGTGCCCGCCATGATGACCAGTGCGACATCAGGCTCGACCAGCCGGGTCAGGTAGTCGATCTCATTAAGATGGTTCATGCCCAGCTCAAAAATTGCCGTCCGGTGATTTGCATTCAGATGCAACATCATTTGCGGCACGCCGATGTCATTATTGAGATTGCCTTCGGTTGCGAGTACCGCGTCAGGGTTGCCCAGATGGGCGATAAGAATAGATCGCAGCATTTCCTTTACCGTCGTTTTGCCATTGCTGCCGGTTAGCGCGAGCACCGGTATTTGAAATCGCCGCCGCCACTGCTGCGCCAAATGGCCGAGTGCCAAACGCGTATCGGCCACCAGAATCTGCGGAATCGCTGCGTCGGTAACAGTGCGCGACACCAATGCTGCGGCAGCACCGCTGGCGGCGGCACGCGCGACGAACGCGTGCCCGTCAAAATGTTCACCGATCAGTGCGACAAATAAATTGCCGGCCTTCACCGCGCGGGAGTCTGTGGATACACCAGTCAACAATGGATTGCCGAGCGAACTGCCCGCATCGGCGACACTAAACACGCGCTCGACCTCGGAAAAATGCATGGAGAATTCGCCGCTCATCTGCTCACTCCGTGCCACGCTGATAATGCTTCCTGTGCGACCTCAACGTCGCTGAAATACTGCTTGGAATCACCAATGATTTGATAATCTTCGTGGCCTTTTCCTGCGATCACGACGATGTCACCCGTCCTCGCCTCATTGAGCGCCTCAAAGATGGCCTGCTGGCGGTCCGAAATCAGTTTCAGCGCGGCGCCCTTCATGCCCGCTTCGATGTCTTCAATGATGCGTTGCGGATTTTCCGTGCGGGGATTGTCTGACGTGACAATCGACAGGTCGGCGTAACATGCCGAGATGCCCCCCATTTGCGGGCGCTTGCCGCGATCACGATCACCGCCGCAACCGAAGACGGAAATCAGGCGACCGTTCTCCGGTACGATCGCCGCAAGCGTCGAGAGCGCTTTCTCGAGCGCGTCGGGCGTGTGGGCATAATCGACGACGACGAGTGGCTTGTTTCGATCCGATGAACGCACCGTTTGCATGCGTCCCGGCACCGGTGGCAACTTGCAGGCAATTTTCGCGGCCTCTTCCAGCGATACGCCGCTGGCAATCAGCGCCGCGATGACCTGTAGCAGATTGGAAACGTTGAACGCACCGAGGATGTCCGATTCCACACTCGCACGGCCAAATTTCCCGCCGATCTCAAACGTCAACCCGGCTGCGGAAACCGAAAACTGTTTTGCCACAAGATCCGCGTAGTGGCCATTCTGGCGGGTGCTGGTGCGAATAAGCTGGAGATCGGGATTTCCACTGCAGTTGATCCGCCGGATAAGCTCCTGGCCAAATGCGTCGTCGGCATTGATCACGGCGTGCTTCAAACCACGCAACCCGAATAACTTTGCTTTTGCTTCGCCGTAGGCATCCATGGTGCCGTGGTAATCCAGATGGTCGCGGGTGAGATTGGTATACACCGCGACGTCGTATTTGATATCCGCCACGCGGCCCTGATCCAGACCATGACTCGATACCTCCATCGCACAGGCGACTGCGCCGCGCTTGAGGTAATCGCGCAAGCGGCGCTGCAACAAGACAGCGTCCGGCGTGGTGGTGTCGGATGCCTCAAGTGGGCCGCTGTCTTTGCCAACCAGGCCATTGCCGATGGTGCCGAGTACTGCAGATTTCCTGCCCGCGCACTCGAGTCCCTGCGCGATCCATTGCGCCACTGACGTCTTGCCATTGGTTCCCGTCACGCCTGTCATCCACAGAGCGTCGGAGGGATGACCGTAGACGTGTCCTGCAATCTGGCTGGCGTGCAACTTCAGGTCAGGCACTCCCAAAGACGGCACTTTCCATTCGGCGTTCCAGACAAATTGTTGCGGATCGTAGATGACTGCGGAAACGCCGCGCGCGATGGCATCGGTAATGAAATCACGACCGTCGCGCGCCGCACCGCGATAGGCAAGAAAACCCGTGCCGCGTTTAGCTTCCCGACTGTTGGCCGTCAGATCGACGATCTGCGCAGGCAAGGCATTTAGCGCGTGTGCCAGATCGGCGGCCGTGAAATCGCCGGGCAATGTGTTTGCAGAGCGAACCAAAGCGGCGTCGATCATTAGCCGCGCTCCTGTATCACGTTGCTCGTTGCAGCAGCGGGCGCGGTGGCCTCGCGCATTGAATTCTGGTCAGGCAATACGCCAGACATACGCAGCGCCTGTGACATCACCGTCGAAAATACCGGTGCTGCTACCTCGCCGCCGAAATGTTTTCCGGCGGACGGTTCGTCAATGGTGACGGCGATGATGTAACGCGGATTCGAAACCGGCCCGAAGCCCACGAACGAAGACACGTAAAAATTTTCCGTGTACTGTCCATTCACAAGTTTTTCCGTCGTACCGGTTTTGCCGGCTACGCGAAACCCCGGTACCTGGCCCTTCTTCGCAGTACCTCCTTGCTGGGTCACGGTTTCGAGCATTTGCGCCATCACTTTTGCAGTCTTGGGCGAAATAATTTGTTTGCCG
>JBKJVA010000319.1:0-26347 GCA_046589675.1 Usitatibacteraceae bacterium | reverse complement strand
ATTGCGATGGGCGTTTTCGGGTTCGCCGAGATTATCAAAAACCTGGAACAGGGCGAAGCGCGTGAGGTATTTACCAGCAAGGTATCTTCATTGTGGCCGACCAAGAAGGATTTTAAGGAAGCCTACCCCGCGGTGTTGCGTGGTACGGCGCTGGGATCGTTATTGGGAATTTTGCCTGGTGGCGGTGCCATTCTAGGCGCGTTTTCAGCCTACACGCTGGAGAAGAAAATTGCGAAGGATCCATCGAAGTTCGGCAAAGGCGACATCCGTGGCGTCGCTGCACCGGAGTCCGCAAATAACGCTGCGGCACAGACTTCCTTTATCCCGCTGCTCACTCTTGGCATCCCTCCAAACCCGGTAATGGCACTAATGGTCGGTGCGATGATTATCCAGGGGATCCAGCCAGGCCCGCAGGTGATGACCGAGCGTCCGAATTTGTTTTGGGGAATGATCGTGTCGATGTGGATCGGCAATTTAATGCTGGTGATCCTGAACCTCCCCCTCATTGGCATATGGATAAAACTATTGAAGGTGCCCTATCGGCTGCTTTATCCGGCTATCCTGGTGTTCTGCTGTATCGGCGTTTACTCGCTTTCAAACAGCCCGTTCGACGTCATCATGACCGCCATTTTCGGATTTGTCGGCTATGTGTTCGTGAAGCTTGAATGTGAACCTGCACCGCTATTACTGGGCTTTATTCTCGGCCCGATGATGGAAGAAAATCTGCGCCGCGCCATGCTACTTTCGCGCGGCGATCCGATGACATTTATCACGCGGCCTTTGTCGGCGACGCTTCTGGCTATTTCGTTGCTGCTTTTGATTATCATCATGTTGCCGGCGATTCGTAAGAAGCGCGAAGAGGCGTTTGTCGAAGAATGATTGTCTTCGGCGCAGTGCAACACCAGACCCCGCACAGTGCGGGGTTTCTCTTTGCTGGATGATTTAGGACTAACATCCAGTCGAATTCGACTCACGTAAAATGTTTTGATGAACAAGCTACTTCCACCACGCAAGCCTGAACCTCACGAATGCTGCGGCACCGGTTGCATTCCCTGTGTGATGGACATTTATGAAGAAGAACTCTACGAGTACGAGAAATCGCTCAGACGCATAGGAGACGATACTGCGGCATTGACCGCTACGCCACCAGCAGCGGAGGTAATTCAGCCAGCGAATTCAACACTCGATCCGGTGTGACTCCCAACGCGTCAACTGGTGCAGTCGTACGATTGATCCAGAACGTCTTGAAGCCAAACGATTTTGCACCAGCCGCGTCCCAGCCATTACTCGATACAAAACCGATCTGGTCCCGGTCAACGCCCAATCGATCACAGCCAAGCTGGTACACGCGAGGATCGGGTTTGAAAATGCCGACTTCATCGACACTCAATACCGCGTCCAGTATGTCGTCCAGCTTGTTGTAAGCAACGACTGCGTTGAGCATTTCCGCCGCCCCGTTGGAAAGGATGGCAAGTTTGACGGCCGGATGCTGACGGCGAAGTTGTTGAAGCGTTGGAAAGGTATCGTCGAACAGCGCAAGCGTTCGATATGCCTGGTTGAGTTCCGCCAATACCGTATCCGAATACGTCAGTGTCAGAGCCTGGCATGCGAATTGCAAACTCTCGCGGGTGACTTGGTTAAAGTCTACATAGCGCCCCATGAGGCTCCGCAACCACGAATACTCAAGTTGCTTGGCGCGCCACAATTGAGAGAGTTCGCGACCCTTGCCCGGGAACAGGGCTTCGCACGTCGTCATCACCGAATGGACGTTGAAGAGGGTGCCATAGGCGTCGAATACGAGTGCCCGGAGTGGTTGAGTCATCTTTGTTGTTCAGGTAGTCGAGTTAGAATCTCATCTTAGCAGCCTGCCGCAACCCGCAAACTTTGTGAACAAAGATCACTATGAAAAACTTTTCATACGATTTCCCCTATTCTTCCCAACGCATGCCGGTGATGGCAAAAAATATAGTGGCCACGTCACAGCCGCTTGCCGCACAGGCGGGACTCAGCATGCTGCAACAGGGCGGCAACGCGGTTGACGCCGCCATCGCCGCCGCGATCACGCTCACCGTCGTTGAACCGACCAGCAACGGCATAGGCTCCGATGGCTTTGCGATTCTTTGGGATGGTCAGCAATTGCACGGCCTCAATGCATCAGGTCGCTCGCCTGCCGATTGGACGCCGGAACATTTTGCGCGCAAGTATCCCGGTGCAACGTCAATGCCGGTGCGCGGCATCGATTCGATCACGATCCCGGGTGCGGTTTCGCAATGGGTGGCGCTATCGGAAAAGTTTGGCAAGCTGCCATTCGAAAGCTTGTTCGGGCCTGCGATTCGTTACGCGCGCGAAGGCCATCTTGTTTCGCCGATTACTGCTGTGAGTTGGGCGCGCCAGGCCGAGATGTTGAAAGATCAAGCCGATTTCATTCGTGATTTCACGCCAGCAGGCCGAGCACCCCACGCGGGTGAGAAATGGATCTTGAACGGTCAGGCAGAGACGCTTGAGGAGATCGCGGAGACGCGCGGCAAGAGCTTTTACCACGGTGCGCTGGCGGAGAAAATGGCCAGGCACGCGGCGCAGTTGGGTGGATCGCTTTCTCGAGATGATCTCGCAACGCACGTCTGCGACTGGGTCGGCACCATCCATCTGGATTACCGTCAGGTGCGGCTGCATGAGATTCCGCCCAATGGCCAGGGCCTGGCCGCCCTGCTCGGTTTGGGGATACTGGAAAATTTTGATCTGTCTTCTCATAAGGTGGATTCATTGACCAGCGTACATCTGCAAATTGAAGCGATGAAACTTGCCTTTGCGGATGCAAGCCGCTACCTCGCCGATGTGCGTTTTATGGACATGCCGATTGCCGCTTTGCTTGATAAAGGCTATTTGAAGTCCCGCGCGGCACTAATCAACTGTAAACGCGCCAGTGTGCACACCCACGGCATACCGCAGCACGGCGGTACGGTCTATCTCACCACGGCGGATGCCAGCGGCATGATGGTGAGCCTGATCCAATCGAACTACATGGGCTTTGGCTCAGGTGTGGTGGTGCCGGGCACCGGGATATCACTGCAAAATCGCGGCCACGGATTTGTGCTGGAAGACGGGCATCCCAATCAAGTGGCACCAGGCAAACGTCCGTTTCAGACGATTATCCCGGGTTTTCTCACCGACCTTGCCAACAAACCACTGATGAGCTTCGGCGTGATGGGTGGCCACATGCAGGCGCAAGGACATGTGCAGATGGTGACGCGCATGTGCGACTACGGCCAGAACCCGCAGACCGCATCCGACGCACCGCGCTGGATTGTGAATCCAGACGGCACCGTCGGATTGGAAGATGCCATGAAGGCCTGCATTGGCGCGGCGCTTGAAGGCATGGGCCACAGGCTTGCGTCCGCGGAAGCGGTTAATTTTGCCTTTGGCGGCGCACAACTCATTTGGCGGCTGGGTGACGGCGGCTATGTGGCCGGGAGCGATCATCGCAAGGATGGCGGAGCGGTTGGGTATTAAGCAGACAAGTCGTCATAGCGACACTATTCTTAGTGCGACGCTCAAGCTTTCATGATCTCCAAATAGGCGATATTCTTCCCTAAGTCGGTAGAAATTGAGCGTTCCGCGATCTGCGCGGATGGCAATTCGCTCACAAGCTGCATCATTTGTGTTTCGTCCCGCATGATGACGCGCCAATCCATGAAGGACTCCATGTACGCGCGGTTCTCGTTACCAGGCACGAAATTGGCAGCCATCAAGGTGCCACCGGGGCTAAGCAAATCGAACAAAAATGACGTAAGCCGCCAGGCAAGTGGATCTGGGAGATAGTTGAACATCCCGGCTGAATAAATCACATCGAATTTCCCCAAATCAGGGCGCGGTGTCAGCAATCGCTGGATCGACTGCGGTGCGCACTTGATGGGAAGGCGCGCATAGTCTCTTTGCACGACTTCCAGACTGCGCAGATCCTGATCCAGTGCCACAATCTCACGAACGGCACCCCGGCGCATTGCGGTAGAGAGCTCGGCTTCCCGAAGATGACCGCTCGCCACGGCTAACACGCGAACCGGCTGGTGCCTGGTGTCCGCCGCGTGATCGATGAGTTGCGCAACGCGATGGCGGCGGTCTGCGATGCTGAGTGAATTTGGCAGCGATGTCGTGATCGCAAACAATTGTTGCCCCAACGGCGACGTGTTCGCGGGCGGATTGCGATAGTAAAGATAATCCATGATCTCGGCATCGCCTGCATAGCCACGCGGCTTGTGAAACGCGCGCCCTGTATACGGATCCGCAAGCATCAATTGATGCAACTCATGTGCGAGTACGCCGGGCCGCACGACCTCGTCCCAGGTGTGTTCATCCACTTCTTGGTGCAGCGCTGCCATGTAGTCGACAGCGCCCACTACGCCGGTCTGAAGCTCGTTGGAACGGATTGCGGCCAAACAGGCGTCGAGGTTGACGTTGATCTCGGTCCGAAGCGCGGCGGCGGAAGCCATTCACTACCTATGCAAGAATTATCTGTGAAGGCAATTTACCCTATGCGGAAAACAAAAAACCCACCTGTGCAGGTAGGTTTTCGGGCCTTTTTGACCAATACGCCTGCTCAAACGCCAAATTAACACGCAGACCATAGCGCACTGCAGAAAGTGCCACGAGAAGCGAGCTACCACACAGCCATGATTTCTTGCCGTTCATCGGTCCGCTCAGAACACTGTGAACTGGTTCACAAAGACCCACCAGAGCAATCCAGTATATTGTCATTTCAAACAACAATATCAATGCGCGAATGCTCGATGCATAAACGCATAGGCACACTTTGATACTCGACCTGCGCACACAGATGGTGATGATAATCGCGACTTCGCTCTTGCTGGCGGTGTCGCTAATGGTGGCGGTCGGCCCGCGTTTTCGCGACGGCTTGGGCAAATGGACCGGGGCCATGCTGTTGCAAGCCATCGTGTTCGGACTTTACGCCGCACGGGGTATTTGGCCGGATTTTGCCTCCATCATTTTTCCGAATACCTTATTTATCATCTGCATGACCATGCAGGCGGCAGCGATCCATGAGTTTCACGGCAAACGATTGAACCGTTGGTGGCATGTGTTTCCCGCGCTGGTGGTTGCTGCGCTTTTCGCCTTGTTTATCGATAAATTTCCGATACACGTCATCATGGCTGGCATCATCTTTGGTGCCGGGATGCTGGCGCTGGCAGTCCTGGTACAACGGCAGAATCACGGAGATCGCGGCTCGGCCCGCCGGCTCTTGCTGACCGGCTATCTGATCGGTGCCGCAACCATGTTCGCACGGGCCGTGGTTGGCATCGCGGAGCCTGGCGCCATTCCAGGATTCATGATCTCAAGCCCGTTGCAAGGGATCACTTATGTATTTTGGTTTGCAGTCATTCTCGTCACCTCGGTGGGCTTTCTGTTACTGCACAAGGAACGAAGTGAGGAAGACGCCCAAAGGTTGGCATTCACCGATCCGCTTACGGGGGCGTTCAATCGCCGGACATTTCTAGAGCTGGCCGAAAAGGAAATCGCCAGAACCCGGCGCGCGATAGGCTCACTTTCGCTGATGATGTTAGATGTCGATCACTTCAAGCAGATCAATGATCGCAATGGACACCTTGCAGGGGACGAAGTTTTGAAGCGAGTCGTCTCGGTAGTGATGATGGCGCTGCGGAAAGAAGACATGCTGGCGCGTTATGGTGGTGAGGAATTCTGCATTCTGCTGCCAAATACAGCCATCGACCGCGCCATGATTATGGCCGAGCGCACGCGGGACGCGATCGAACAAGCGCATTTCATGTTCAATGAACGCACACTTCGTGTGACCGTCAGTGTCGGCGTGGCAACACTCTCGTCAGAAGGTAGCGAAGGCGTGGAGACGCTCGTCAGCCGTGCCGATGAAGCGCTTTACAGTGCGAAGAGGGCCGGTCGCAATCGCGTCGTTGCGTTCCCTACAAATACAACGCTTGGCATGCTGATGATGAATCGGCGTTAATCGCGCGCGCATAAAAAATCCTGCATCAGTGCGTCGTCCCGGGTAAATTTCCCCGGGGAAGGTGGACCAGACGGCGGCCCGCATTATCTTATGCAGGTTGGACTTTTCGTATGGTACACAGCGCGCAGGGTTTCGATTTTCCGATCAGTCGCGTTTCTTGTCCGCCAGTACCGGTTCAACTGAACCGCCACCAATCGATATGACCGGTTTGCGTGCAAACCAGGTTGTCGCTTTTGCACCCCAGGTGTCGAAGTAAGTGTAGAGCACCGGAACAACCACGAGGGTCATGACGGTCGAGGTGATGATGCCACCGATGACGGCATGCGCCATTGGCGACTGTTGCTCGGAACCGGCACCGAACGCCAGAGCCAAAGGCAGCATGCCGCCAATCATCGCTGTCGTGGTCATCAGGATTGGGCGCAGCCGCACTTGACCCGCCGCGAAGATCGCGTCGTCACGCTCCATGCCTTCGCGGCGTCCGTGGTTTGTGAAGTCCACCAGCAGGATGGCGTTCTTGGTTACGAGGCCCATCAACATGATGAAGCCGATGACCGAAAACAGGTTGAGTGTCGATTTGAAAAGTAGCAGTGACAGAAGTACCCCGATCAACGAAAGCGGAAGGGAGGCCATGATGGCGATTGGTTGCAGGAAGCTGCCAAACTGAGAAGCAAGGATGAGATAAATAAAGATTACCGCAAGGCTCAGTGCGGCGATCGCATAGCCGAGCGAATCGGCCATTTCCTGAGATGAGCCGCCAAACTGGAATTGATATCCCGGGGGTAAGGCGATTTCCTTGAGTGCCTTTTGCACGTCGCCAGACACCGCGCCTGCCGTGTGCGTTGACGCGACACCCGACCATACCTGCACCAGTCGCTGAAGATTGCGTCGCTCGATCTGGCGTTCGGCGAAGGCAGGTTTGAAGTCAGCAATCTGGCGCAGCGGCACCATGCGCGGGCTGCCGTCGGCATTGGTGCGGGAACTGGGGAGATAAATCTTGTCGAGGTCGGCAACGCCGGTACGCTCGTTTTTTGGCAGACGCACCAGCACTTGATGGTTTTCGCCGTCCGGGCCCTCCCATTGACCGGCATCCTCACCTGCGATCATGGCGCGGGTGGTGGACACGACCGAAGACATCGAGACGCCCAGGTCGCTTGCGAGTTCACGATTGATGGTGATGTCGAGCGTCGGGCTGGTTGGCTTGTAAGAACTCTCGACATCGACCGTGCCTTTGATAGCTTTAAGCTTGGAGACGACCTCCTGGGAAATACGATCGAGCTCACGAATCTCCGGCCCCATCACAAATATCTGAATAGGGCGATTCCAGCCCACCCGCACTTCGAGACCTGCAATGGTCGATAGCCGTTTGCGGATCGCGTCATCAAGTTGCTTTTTAGAGCGGGCGCGGTCTTCTTTGTCGGTCAATTCCAGACCAAACCAGGCGCCGTTTTTCCATACATTGCGCGACACGCGCTTAATCTCTGAAAACTCACGCAGCGCCGCTTCGACCTGCTCCGCTTTGCCGATGGTGTAGTTCAGCGACGATCCGATCGGTGTTTGAATACTGGCATTGGCCCAGTTCTCATCGGCTTCCGGGATGAATTCAGAACCGAGGAACGGTATTAGCGCGAAGCTGGCGAAAAATGTGAAAGCGGCGACCCACAACACGATGCCTCGATTGCGAATCGTGAAGAATTCCCATTTCGGCTGCACACGCTTTGTGAGCCTCACGTACCCAGCCACGAACAGCGCGAGTTCAATCGGCTTTGGTTTGGGAATCCACGTGCGGCGATATTCCGGCCGGAAGGTCCAGCGCAATACCTTGTCGTACTTTGCGTGCAGCCAATCCATCATTGCCGCCTGCTTGTCGAGGGTCCACTTGATAGGCTTCACGCGATTGATGAATGACGGCCCGTCATGCCAAACCGCAGAAAGCATCGGGTCGAGGGTAAAGGAAACAAACAGCGAGACCAGTACCGCAACCGTGACCGCTATACCGAATTGAAAGAAGAATAAGCCGATGATGCCGCCCATGAATGCCACCGGCAAGAACACCGCGACGATGGTGAAAGTCGTTGCCATCACGGCGAGGCCGATTTCCTGTGTGGCCTCGAGTGAAGCCTGAAAGTGGCTCTTGCCCATTGCCAGGTGACGGACGATGTTTTCGCGGACGACAATCGCGTCGTCGATGAGGATTCCGATCGACAGCGATAACGCCATCAGCGTGAGGAAATTTATTGAGAAGCCAAAAGCGTATAAAGCGATGAATGTCGCCAACACCGAAATGGGAATGGTGAGGCCGGTGATGACGGTGGAGCGCCACGACTGCAGGAATAGAAATACAATCAGTACGGTCAGGCCTGCGCCTTCGAGAATGGTATTTTTGACGTTGTCGACGCCTTGCTTGATAAATTTAGACTGATCAAATGTAATGTCCAAAGCCAAATCGGGAGGCAGGGTCTTCTTGAGGTTGGCGATATTATTTCGAATCGATTCGGCAGCTTCCAGCGTATTTGCGCCACGGGTTTTGCGAATTTCGATCGAAATGCCGCGCGTGCCGTTTGTGGTTGATAGTGTGGTCTCTTCACGTTCGGTATCGCGCACGCTGGCGACCATGCCCAACGTTACTGGTGCATTGTTTCCCGCGCTGCCGAGTCGGGCAACGATGACGCGCTCAAAATCGCTCGCATCCTTGAATTTCCCCTGCACCCGTACCAGGCGCTCAGAGCGGTCGCCGACCAGGAAACCAGCAGCCTGATTCTGGTTCTGACTGCGGATCGCACCCACGACTTGGTCGACGCTCACGCCGTATGCTGCCATTTTGTCGGTATTAAGACGGATCGCCATCTCGCGTTGCACGGACCCGGAGACTTCAATGGTGCCGACACCGTAGGAGCCTTGCAGACGTTTCACGACTAATTGATCGGCGAGGTCAGAAAGTTCTCGTAGCGAACGGGCGGGGCTTTTCATCGACAAGTACATGATGGGCCGATCGTTGTCGTTGTCAGCACGGGTGACGGTAGGTTCGCCCACATCTTTATTAAAGCCGCGCCGTACACCAGCGACTTTGTCGCGCACGTCTTGTACGGCCGTCTTCACGTCGATCTTAAGTTCGAATTCGACCATCACGCGTGAGAACCCCTCGCGGGAGAATGAACGAATACTCTTGATCCCGCTGATGGTATTGATCGCCTCCTCGATGGGCCGGGTGACATCCTGCATCACCGCTTCCGAAGACGCGCCCGGGTAGGAGGTTTGCACTTGGACGAACGGGAAGGTGATGTCTGGCATCTGGTCGACAGACAGCCGCTGATAGGCGAACAGGCCCATGACGACGATGCCCACCATCATCATGGTGGCAAAGACCGGATTGTTGACGCTGATCTGGGTAATTCTCATGACCGCTCCTCGCGATAGTGCCGGGTTTTTGCTGGGATGGAAGCCGACGCGGCGGGGGCCGCTGAAACGGTACTAGTACTTGGCAACTGACGTTCCGTCGGACGATGTCCTCGGGTTGGCCGCAGGCTTCACCGCAGGCGCTGTTGATGGTGCCCTGACCACGACACTCGCGCCGTGCTTCAGGCCATCGGCTTTCACGGTAATGACTTGTGCGCCAAGGGGCAGGCCATCGCGTACTTCAATGAGCCCCAATTCCACGCTGCGACTTCCGGCTGTGACAGGTTTTCTTTCAACTTTGCCGTCTTTCAGTGTATAGACGAACGACTGGCCACCTTCGGAGATCAGGGCGGCAATCGGAATGGCGTTGACTGTCGAACGGCTGGCAGCAGCTAAGGTGCCATTGGCGAACATGCCTCCTTTGAGCGCGCCATCCTTGTTCGCTATCGCGACAAATATTGAGATCGACCGCGAGCCCGCTTCGGTTGCAGGATTAACGCGCTCGACATTGCCCTTAAACTCACGCTCGCTGAATCCATCGACCTTGAACACGATTTCCTGTCCCACTTTCACACTCGGAATGTCGGATACCGGTACTGGCGCTTCGAGCTCCATGCGCGACAGGTCGACAATATGCATGACCGGTGCATCCGCGCTGACCTTCTCGCCGATATTCACCACGCGCTTGGCAACGATGCCTGCAAACGGTGCGCGAATCTGGGCATCCGCGAGGGCTCTTTGGCTAATGGCAGCTTGTGCAGTGGTGAATTTGAGATTTGACTCGGACACTTCGAGGCCGCTGGCGACGTTATCAAACGCCGTCTGCGAGATGAAGTTCTTGGCCAACAATGCGCGGTTGTTTTGCTCATTCTTACGCGCAAGATCGAGTTTTGCACGGCTCTCCGCAACCATGGCCAGTTGGGTATCGTGGCGGGCCCTTAAATCAGCCGCATCGATTGATGCCAGAATCTGACCTGCGGCCACCTGTTCCCCCTCGCGCACGTGCATTTTCGAGACTTCCCCTGATACTTTCGATTTCACCATCGCCTGCAATACCGGGCGCACCGAGCCGGAAACAGGTATCACCAGGCCAAGATTTTGCGGGGCCAGTATCGCAACGTCGCTGGCAGAAAGTTCAAATACCTTATTTGCCACAGGTTTTTTCTCGTCTTTTACGGCAGAACTGACTCGCCACGCGACCAGCGAGCCAATGATGAGCGCAGCGGATAGTCCCGCGACGGTAAGCTTTACCCAGCCCTGACGGCGCAACGAGCCGCCGGGGTGACTGGAGGATGAGGAGCGTTGGAATAACATGGCAGCCTTTAGTGAAAGTTCCATTCGACTTGCGCAATGTGCGCTTATCCAGGACGAATTACCAATTGGATGCGACGAAACGCGAAATCAGAATTATCGAGCGGAGTTTACGCCGATGAAGTGCAGTTAAAAGCACCTGATTGGGGGATGTTGGTGTCACTATTTGACTTGCCGACATTCATGGCGCGGGATTGACCTGCCTAGTCCGTTGGCGCGGAATACTGCCACGCTGCCAGTTTTGGGTGGCCAATGCGAGAAACTCTCCAGCGGGCAGGGATTTTTCCACATTTGCAGTCGATTGTCCGAGGAAACGCAGCGCGGCTAGCAGCATGCCGTGCGTGGAGTCGCTCGAGGTCGAAACGGCAATGGCGAGTGTTTGCTTGGAGAGTTTTTGGTCAAGCGCGTTGACCGCAATCGGAACATGCAGGTACTGCGGCTTGGGATAACCGAGCAGGTGTTGTAAATGTATTTGCCGTGCCGTTGAATCGAGCAGATCGGCACCGCGGACGACGTGAGTGATACCCTGCTCGGCGTCGTCGACCACCACGGCAAGCTGGTAAGCAAATAATCCATCGCGACGTTTGATCACAAAGTCGCCTATTTCCTGCTCGATGCGCTGTGCAATGTCGCCTTGCACCAAGTCCGAAAACGCAATGATCCGGTTGGTAGTGCGTACCCGGATCGCAGTGCCGTCCTCGGCATGCCCGGCCGTGCGGCAGGTGCCCGGATACACGGGGCCCTCCAGTCCGGCCAGCGCGGAGTCGGCAATTTCCTTGCGAGAGCAGGTGCAGGCATAGGTGAGTCCGCGTGAACGCAGTTTTTGGAGTGCCACGTCGTAAAGAGATTTGCGTGTGCTTTGTATTTCAACCTCGCCGTCCCAGTGCAATCCGAAAGCTTGCAATGCATGCAGGATTTCTGCAGTGAACGCCGGGTTGCAACGCGTCTCGTCGATATCTTCGATGCGTACTACCCATTTGCCATCGTGGGCCTTGGCGTCGAGATAGCTGGCGAGCGCAGCGACGAGCGAGCCGAAATGAAGCGCGCCGGTAGGTGAGGGCGCGAAGCGACCTACATAGCCCATAATATTTCAGACCGACAATTGGAACTTACCCCATGATTTATCGTATTGCCGAACCAGCCGACTGGATCCGTGCTCAACGTGAAGGGATCTTCGCAAGCGACGACTTGGCGGACGAGGGGTTTATCCACTGCTCCGAGCAGCATCAAGTAGCGCGAACCGCACGAAAATACTACGCGGGAAATACGGCGCTGGTGTTGCTGGAAATTGATGACATCGTGCTTGGCGCGGCGCTGGTGCGCGAGGACCTGACCGGATCGGGCGTTTTTCCGCACGTCTATGAGCCGATCCCGCTCAGCGCGATTGTGCGTCATTTCGATTTCACCGTTGCAGATGATGGACGCTGTAACTTGCCCGCCGGGTTGGGATGGTCGTCCAGCATTAATGATCGGCTCGTTTCGGGCAATTGAAATTGCCGGATGAACCAGCGCAGCGCCTTGCCGGTCCGATTTGGTCGCCATGCAATAACGGTCTCGCCGTTGGGCTTGCCGATTTCGACCTTGAGTATTTTGACCCGGCCAGCGTGCGCCTCGCGTTCGGCGATCAACAGAGGCAAAAAGCCGACTCCAAGGCCAGCAGCATGCGCGGCGATTTTGGCGGACATGGACGGCATCGTCAGAACGTCCTGGCCTGACAGCAAGCCAACGGTGCGCGCCGGCAAATTGCGCGATGTATCGGCCACGCTAACTGCGCGATACTTGAGGATGGTGGCTTCACTAAGCGGCTGGGACTCTTTGCAGATCGGATGGGACGGTGCCGCCACGAAAGCAAACTGAAGTTTGCCCAGTGGAAGCGTCGCGAAGCCGCCGCCTGAAGGTGCATCCCCGGATGCGCCGATGACCAGATCCGCACGCCCGGAAATCAGCGCGTCCCAGTTGCCGCCCAGTACCTCGGTCATGATTTTGACGCGGGTGCCTGACCCTTCCAGGTCAAACGCTGCAAGAAGAGGAAACAAGCGTTGCGGGTCGATGATCGTATCCAGCGCGATGCGAAGTTCGGTTTCCCAGCCTCTTGCCACCTGTTGGATCCGACATTCCAGATCGGTGGCGGCGCGCAGCAATTGACGGCCTTCGGTCAACAGCTCGAAACCGGCCGCGGTGAGTTTGGCGCGATGTCCACGACGATCAAACAGCAACACATCCAAATCCTGCTCCAGTTGCTGAACGGTATAGGTGATGGTCGAGGGCACACGGTGAAGTTCTGTCGCCGCCGCCGCGAACGAGCCGCCGCGTGCAATGGCATCCAAAACCTGCAGCGCGTCGAGCGAAAGTCGCATATTCGAATTATTTGAATAAGATGAACAAAATTATCCGCTTGAAAAATGGCACTGTCCAGTCCAACATACGATGCAACTAGTAATCAAGCCGATTAGAGGAGATCAAGATGATTGAACTTAGAAAGAGTGACCAGCGTGGCTACGCCGATCATGGCTGGCTCAAGAGCTATCACAGCTTTTCATTCGCCGACTACTACGAACCCAAACACATGTCTTTCGGGCCCCTGCGGGTGATCAATGAAGATCGCGTCGCCGCCGGCATGGGCTTTGGCAAGCACGCCCATCGCGACATGGAGATCATCAGCTATGTGCTCGATGGCGCGCTGGCGCATGAGGACAGCATGGGTAATGGCTCGGCGATCAAGCCAGGTGACGTGCAGCGCATGAGCGCAGGAACCGGGGTTACTCACAGCGAATTCAACCACTCCAAGGATGGCGCAACACATTTTCTGCAGATTTGGATCACGCCGAATGTCACCGGCATCGAGCCATCGTATGAAGAAAAGCATTTCAATGATGCGTCCAAACGCGGGAAATTAAGGCTGATTGGGTCACCTGATGGCCGCGATGGTTCGGTTGTGATCCATCAGGATGCCCGCCTCTACGCCGGATTATTTGACGGTGCCGAGCAGGCGGCGTTATCGATAGAAAATGATCGCTTGTGCTACGTTCACGTTGCGCAGGGAAGTGTTAGCGTTAACGGACAATCGCTCGCTGCCGGTGACGCTGCAAAGCTGACTGGCGTGCGCCGCGTCGAGATTGAGAAAGGCGAAAACGCTGAAGTGCTGGTGTTCGATTTGCCGCAAGGTTAAATGCTTGATGCAGACTGAAATTAAAATGAAAACGACCCCAACCAACCAGCCATTTGCGCGCGTTATCGATTCGCAATGGGCCAACGTAGGCGACAATCTTAAAGTCCGCCGTGCACTTCCCGCGCCCCAACAGAATTCCCTTGGTCCCTGGGTATTTCTCGACCATTTTGGCCCGATGCCCACCGATCCGCGTGGACAGGGCGTCCCCGCGCATCCCCATGCAGGTATCGAAACCGTAACGTATCTGCTTGAAGGCGGCATGGCGCATCGCGATTCCGCCGGACACGAAGGCCGTGTGGAAGCCGGTGGCGCGCAATGGATGACGTCGGGACGCGGCATCGTCCACGCTGAGCGTCCGTTTGACCCTGTCGGTAACAAGAATGAAGCAGCATTCACCCTGCACGGCATGCAACTCTGGACGAGTTTGCCGCGCGCGCTGAAAATGATGCCACCCCGCTATCAGCGTATCGAGGCAAAGGATGTGCCCTCGGTTGAAACAAATGGTGTGATTGTTCGCGTGATCGCAGGGGAAAGCAATGGCCTGCGCGGACCGGCGGAGGTGCTGATGCCGCTGTTTTTGTGGCATGTCGCGCTGCAACCGGGTGCCCAATGGCAGGGCCAGTTGCCCGCTGGCATGGAAGCGGGTGTGTACGTGATGGTCGGCGAAATATCCGTGGGCGGCGATGATTCGAAACTGCGGGTCGGGCAACTAGGAATATTTAGAGATAATGCGGGCGAAAATGCCGGTACTCAGTCAGACTCGATCACATTTGGCAATAACGGTAATCGGCTGGCCCACATCATGCTGCTCGGTGGTGCGCCTGCAGAAGGGCCGCTGGTATTTCACGGACCGTTCGTCATGAATTCGGTCGAACAAATCCGCTACGCCGAGAAAGCCTATATGACCGGGCAAATGGGGTCACTTACCGAAGTAGTTTAGGCCCGCAATTCAACAAACATGAAAATGGAACTCGGATGACAGTAGCAAATATTCTTGCTTTTGCAGGTAGTGCTCGCAAGCAATCGTGGAACCGTAAAGTGCTGAATGTGGCCGTACAAGGCGCAAGCAATGCGGGCGCAAAGGTGATGTTGGTGAATCTCGCCGACTACCCGATGCCAATCTATGACGCGGACTGGCATGAAGCCAACGGTGTGCCGGAAAATATGTTGAAGCTTCGTGCGTTGATGATGCAGGCGAATGGATTGCTCATCGCCAGTCCTGAATACAACGCGTCGATCACGCCGCTGTTGAAGAACACCATCGATTGGCTGTCGCAGTCGGTGGAAGGCGCGAGCGGGAATGCACCCTTCACAAACAAGATCGGTGCGCTCCTCGGCGCGTCCAATGGTGCCTTCGGCACAATCCGGGCGCTCCCGCATGTGTCCTATATTCTGTCGAATCTGGGCGTATTCATGCTGCCCGTTGTGGCCGTACCTGGTGTCAGTCAGGCTTTTGATGCGGCAGGCAATATGACTAACGAACGTACTCGCAACATGATCACGGGCCTGGGTGCAAAACTTGCGCAGACCATTGAAAAACTCGTCTGATGCCGTGCGCAATTGTTAATTACTATGGCTTGCATAGATAATATTCATTGGTGCGTTGCTTTAAGGCGGCGCAAACTTCAATTTCACTATTAGGGAGTAACAGTCATCATGGGCAAGAAAGCTGCGGCAAGCATGCCAATCGATCTGGGGATCAGCGAAAAGGATCGCGCAAAAATTGCGCAAGGACTTTCACATTTGCTGGCGGATACCTACACGCTGTATTTGAAAACCCACAACTTTCACTGGAACGTAAAAGGCCCGATGTTCCAGACTTTGCATCTCATGTTCGAAACACAATATACGGAACTGGCGTTGGCAGTTGATCTGATCGCCGAACGCATTCGTGCGCTGGGATTCCCGGCACCGGGCACCTACACCGAGTACGCGAAACTTTCCTCTATCAAGGAGACGGTCGGCGTTCCTGAGGCGACACAAATGATACGGCTGCTGGTTGAAGGGCAGGAAGCGGTGACGCGCACGGCGAGAAAAATATTCCCCGTCGTCGATAAGGCCAGCGATGAACCCACAGCAGATTTGCTGACGCAACGCATGCAGATGCACGAGAAAACGGCCTGGATGCTTCGTTCGTTGCTCGAGCAGTGATATTGAAATCATAAGCTTCGATCCCATTTGCTGACTCATCATTGATTCGGACGGAGACCGACATGGCAACTATGGAACTTACCAAAGACAATTTCAACGCGACCATTGAAAACAACGATGTGGTCATTGTCGACTTCTGGGCGCACTGGTGCGGCCCCTGTCGTATGTTCGCACCGACCTTTGAAGCGGTATCGGAGCAATATCCGAATGTTGTGTTCGCCAAGCTCAATACCGAAGATCAGCAGGAGCTGGCAGCATCGTTCAATATCCGCTCGATCCCCACGTTGATGGTGTTTCGCGAAAAGGTAATTATATTTACTCAGGCGGGTATGTTGCCAAAGGCCGGTTTCGAGCAGGTGGTGCAGAAGTCGCTCGAAGTCGACATGGTGAAAGTACATGCGGAAATTGCGGCGCAGGAGACGCAGCCGGCGTAAGCGTGGGTTTGTTTTTGGGTTAGCTGCGGCGATGGGTGGCCTGTTGTGAGGCGAACCCCAGAGGGTACGCGCCTTTCGGAGCAAAAAGACCTCGAAATCCGCACCCGATGGCGATCTGCAAATCTGGCTGCGGGCACATATCTTGGTTGTGCGAAGATTGCCCGATTCATTTTGTGCAATCGAGACTTTTTAAGGCTTGTGTGCTCATCAGGTGAACCCGCCTGACATTTGCGATAATGCGCGCACTTCCCTTGGATGACGGCCGCCATGCTCCCCTCGTTTTCACCCCTTCGCGACGCATTTTTCGCCGATGAATCGCGCACGCTCGATGCACTGATTCCGGTTGCAAAACTTGCTCCCGACGCAAACGCGCGCGCGACCGCGACGGCACGGGCCTTGGTCGAATCAGTGCGAGCTCGCCAGCAAAAACATTCGGGCATGCAATCGTTCTTGACCCAATATGATCTGTCGTCGCAGGAAGGCGTGCTGCTCATGTGTGTGGCTGAGGCTTTGCTGCGCATTCCGGATGCGGCGACGGCTGACAAGCTGATCAAGGATAAATTTGCCCAGGGCAACTGGAAAAAACACCTTGGTGCGTCGGATTCTCTTTTGGTGAATGCGGGCACCTGGGGGATGATGCTCACCGGCAAACTGGTATCGCCCACAGCAGAAAGTTTTACCGATGTTGGCGGTTGGTTGACGAAGCTTGCGGCCAAGGCGGGCGAACCCATTGTGCGCGCGTCATTGCGTCAGGGCATGAGGTTGATGGCCGAGCAATTCGTCATGGGCCGCAATATCGACGATGCATTAAAGCGTGCCGACTCGGATGACCAGGCGAAATACCGCCATTCCTACGACGTGCTGGGTGAAGCAGCAATGACCGCCCATGACGCCGAACGATATTTCGTCGCATATAAAGATGCGATCCAGGCGATTTCATCGGCCGTGAAGCCAGGCCAGAGCGTGTTTGAAGCGCCCGGCATTTCGGTGAAGCTTTCTGCGCTCCATCCCCGCTATGAATTGGCGCAGCGTGAACGGGTAATGCAGCAATTGTTGCCGAAGGTGATGGCGCTTGCGGAGATGGCCCGCGATGGTGGTATCGGTTTAACGCTCGATGCAGAAGAAACCGAGCGCCTGGAACTTTCACTGGAATTGTTCGCCGCTGTTTATGGCGATGCGCGATTCGCCGGCTATGAGGGAATAGGTCTCGCGGTACAGGCATACCAGAAGCGTGCCGTCCACGTGATCGACTGGTTGACTGCTTTGTCGGCAAAGCATGGTCGCCGCATGATGACGCGGCTGGTGAAGGGTGCTTACTGGGATACCGAGATCAAGCGCGCACAGATGCAGGGCTTTAGTGGTTATCCGGTGTTTACGCGCAAAGCCAATACCGATGTGTCTTATCTCGCCTGTGCTGCAAAAATGCTGGCGCGACCAGAGGTATTTTTCTGCCAGTTCGCCACCCACAATGCACATACCGTTGCGACCATCCTCGAAAGGGCAACTGGCGCGGACAAGCACAATCGCTTCGAATTTCAGCGCCTGCATGGCATGGGCATGGAACTTTACGAAGAAGTGCTGGCCAGCCACAACGCGGCGTGCCGTGTTTACGCGCCGGTGGGAACCCATGAGGATTTGTTGCCCTACCTGGTTCGTCGCCTTCTCGAAAATGGTGCTAATTCGTCGTTTGTCAATCGCATTGCTGACCCCGATGTGTCGATTGAAGATGTCATCAACGACCCGGTAGCCGCGTGCGAAGGCAATTCGCATAAAGCGAATACCAAGCTGCCGCTGCCGAAAAACTTGTTCCTGGCATCCGAGGTAAGCCGCTTGAATTCGAGCGGTTTCAGCTTTGCCGATGTTGCAGCCGTCGATGCCCTTCAGGCGGCGATGGCGGTTACGCTGCAGCGTACGGATTTAGTCGCGAAACCGCTGATTGCAGGCGATGCGATGCGGGGCATGCCGGTCGATGCACGAAGCCCAACGTCGCTGGAGATAATAGGCACCAACGAGGAAGCCGACGAGCAATTACTGAATTTGGCATTGGACATCACTTCAAAGTGGCCGGGCATGCCAGCCGCGGCGCGCGCCGCTGTGCTCGAGCGTGCGGCAGATTTGTTGGAAGTGCGCCACGCATTTTTTATGGCGCTATGCGTGCGTGAGGCGGGCAAAACCCTGCCGGATGCGCTGGGTGAAGTCAGGGAAGCAGTGGATTTTTGCCGCTACTACGCCGCACAGGTGCGCCAGCAATTCGCCGTGCCACAGTTATTGCCGGGACCGACGGGTGAGAGCAACGAATTATCGATGCACAGTCGCGGTGTATTCGCTGCCATTTCGCCGTGGAATTTTCCACTGGCTATTTTTATGGGTCAGGTCGCCGCCGCATTTGCAGCCGGCAATGCTGTGGCCGCAAAACCGGCCGAACAAACATCCATCATCGCTTTTGAGACAGTAAAGCTGCTGCTCGAAGCGGGAATGCCAAAGGAAGCGATTGCATTGCTGCCTGGCCGTGGCGAGGTTGTTGGCGCGAGGCTGGTGGAAGACAGGCGTGTCGCGGGTGTTGTGTTTACCGGGGGCACGTCAACCGCGCAGGCAATCAACCGCAGCTTGGCCAATCGCGCCGGCCCCATCATCCCGTTCATCGCGGAAACGGGTGGCCTCAACGCGATGATTGCCGATTCTTCCGCGTTGCCGGAACAAGTCGTCAACGACGTGATTGCGTCTGCCTTCAATAGCGCAGGCCAGCGTTGTTCGGCATTACGAATACTGTGTGTGCAGAAGGATATTTTTCCGCGATTGGCAATGTTGCTCGAAGGGGCCATGAAGGAATTAAGGCTTGGCGATCCTGCACGGCTGGATACCGACATCGGGCCGGTGATCGACCGCGACGCTCTCGAGATGTTGGTGGCGCATCGTGATCACATGACGGGGAACTTCAAGTGCATCGGTCGGTCACAGTTCCCAACTGATATTCCTGCGGGACATTTTTTTGCACCTTGCGCGTTCGAGATTCCATCGTTTGATGCCATCAAGAGCGAAGTATTCGGGCCGATATTGCATGTGCTGTCGTTTGAGGGTGATCAACTAATGGCTGTTGTCGATGCGATTAACGCCAGCGGGTATGGACTGACGCTTGGCATTCATTCCCGCATCGAAGAAACCATTCGTGCCATTCGCGCCCGCGCCCGCGTGGGCAACGTGTACGTCAACCGCAACCAGATCGGCGCGGTGGTCGGCGTGCAGCCATTTGGTGGTGAAGGCCTGAGCGGTACTGGGCCCAAGGCAGGTGGGCCGCATTATCTGTTGCGGTTTGCGTCAGAGCGTACCTTTACCGTGAACACCGCTGCCGTCGGCGGAAATGCAGCGCTGATTGCGAGTTCGGAGTAGGCTCGAGGAAATTAAAGGCGTGATCACGTCAAGCGCCTGTGATGAGATTGTCGAATCGGTTTAACGGTTAGCGCGGAGGATTGGATGCGAATGTTGGCGCGTGGTGTCTGTTCAGGTTTTCTGCTCGCTATCGCTGGCTGTGCTCAATTAGTGACGCCGCATCCGCCAACGCAAGGATTCACGATGCCATTCGCGTCCGTGCAGCCATTCTCATTGACTTCTACCGGGGAAACCGCGCCGCCGGCGTGGGAACCATGGGTCCTCTCGCGTTTTTTGGCACCTACCAAGTATCGGATCGTCGAACATGAGGGTGAGCGCGTGCTGGAAGCCGATGCAAACGTGTCGGCTTCCGGACTTTTGCAACCACTCGCATTGCCAACTGCGGAATACCCGCATCTGCATTGGCGCTGGAAAGTCCCGCAGTTAATCGCCGACGCTGACAACGCCAGTCGCACGGGTGACGATTCGCCGGTGCGTGTCATCGTGGCCTTTGATGGCGACAAGTCTAAATTTGATTTCGAAGACAGCGCGCTCGCGCAGACCGTCAAGTTGTTTAGCGGGCGCGAGATGCCTTATGCAACGATTCAGTACATTTGGGAAAACAAGTTACCAAAAGAGACGGTCATCGACCATGCGAAAACATCGCGCGCAAAGATGCTTGTGGTTGAATCAGGCCCGCAGCGGCTAGGTCAATGGCTCAGTTTTCAGCGCAATGTGAAGCAGGATTACGAGCGCCTGTTTGGAGAACCGCCCGGTCCGATCATCTTCGTCGGCATCATGACCGACTCGAATGCGACCGGATCACACACCAGTGCGTACTACGGCGACATCCGGTTTTTGGGGGAGAATTAAGCGAGTTTGCGCAGAACGCCATTTAGCGGGACCTTTGGATCATAAATGGCTGAAAACCGGCGCTAAATATGGGGGTCTGCCAGGAACTAATCAGGCATTCCGGATGCGCGTGAAACGGTTGTCCGATGCAGCGGGCAGCGCGAGCCGCAAGTTTCAGACCTTCTTCATTCCCGGCGGTGCGTTGGCGCCAGATAGCACCACCAGCATCGGTTTGCCCTCGCCTTTCCAATAGTCCACTGCATCCTGAAACAACTCAACGACGGTCTCTAGCTGGCTCTCGTGGTGGCTTGCAAACGCATCGGTATGGTCGAAATAAATTAGATAGCCCTCAGTCTCGACCCAGTCCAAATCCGTCAGGCAATCGTAGAAAGCGTCCCAGTTATTGCCAAAGTGTGACGGAAACTTCATTGCAACCGCTGCGTGGTTCAGAAACTGTTCTTTCTTCTCGATTTTCTGACCCTCAAGGTGAAAGAAAGCCATTCCCTTTGCGCGCGCAAGTTTACGCAGTTCCGCCACGGTTGCGTGCGTTTTAGCCCAATAGACGCCGCGCGGCTGATCGCTGGCCAGGATATTTTTCAATTCGGGGGAGGCCATCGCGCTACTCCTTGATTTTCTTGAACGATGCGTAGTGGTCGTCGGTGTAGTAGCAGGACTCCAATCGTTGCGCCTGCTGTTTCACCACAGTGCCACCGCAGACGATGCGACGCACCCCGCGGTCGCGGGAACGGGGTGTTTTTACGGTGAACTCGCGATAAAAACCGCGCGGCTCTTTAGGCAGGATGCGCTCACGGTTGGCGAATATGCTGCCATCTTTTGCAAAAGGGAAAGGGCCACCTTTGCGGATCAGGACGAGTGTATCGCGACCTTCCCTGGGTAGATCGCGTACCCCGATTTCCGGCAAGTTAATCTTCAGGGGTGCAGTATCTCGTGCAAGCGCGTCACCTGGAGCGGCTAACACACCGACGCTCAAGCAGCACAACAATGTAGATCGCCAGATATTTTTCACACGCCGCTCCTGGGTTTGGGGTAGGTCGGCTTACACGGATTTCTTGTGCGGACAATTCGGCTTGATGCAGTCCGCGTAAAGATAAAGCGAGTGGTCGTGGATATTGAAGCCCCTGTCCTTGGCGACCTTTTGCTGGCGTTTTTCAATCTCCGCATCGTAAAACTCTTCCACACGACCGCACTGCATGCACACCAGGTGATCATGATGACTGCCTTCGTTCAATTCGAAGACAGACTTGCCGCTTTCGAAGTGCTGGCGGACAAGTAAGCCCGCTTGCTCAAATTGTGTCAGAACTCGATAGACAGTCGCCAAGCCGATATCGGCGTTTTCGTTCAATAAAAGTTTGTAGACGTCTTCGGCAGACATGTGGCGCTGCGCGGAATTTTGAAACAGGTCCAGCACCTTCAATCGCGGAAAGGTGGCTTTAAGGCCCATGTTTCGCAGTTCTTTTGATTCTGACATGACGATCCCGGGTTAGATATGCGCATCATAAGCTGTTTTGAGCACTGTCTGCAGTGGGGGCCGCGCAGGATTTGTCTGAGCCGTGTCAGCTATAATGTAGCGATAAATCGTTTCGAAAGTTTGTCATGCGCGCTACCCGTTTTGCTGCCTCTATTGCCGCTGGAATTTTGTCCATATTGCTTTCTGGCTGCGCCGGGTTCGGGGTGCATCGAATTGATATTCAACAGGGGAACCTCGTCACCCAGGAGCAACTCGCCAAAGTTAAACCCGGCATGAGCAGGCTGGATGTGCGCACGGCACTGGGCACGCCGCTTTTGCAGGACGTGTTTAACGGCAATCGCTGGGATTATTTTTTCAGCCTCGATCAGGGCACTAAATATGGGCCGTTCGGTCGCGACAAACAGGAATACAAAGTAACCATCCTGTTTGAAAACGACAAGGTTGCAAGGATCGATGGCAAAGCGTCTGCTATTGAAATCCTCACCGGTGGTGGCGATAAACGCCAGCTGCCCAATACCTTGCCGCCAGGCGCACCGCCGCCAAAACAGTAAAACGACGGATCGCGTATATGGCAAAGTCGGCGCAACTGCAGGTGGCAATTGCCGGTGCCGGTGGGCGCATGGGCCAGGCATTACTGGACGCCGTTGGCTCCATCCCAAACGCCAGGATTTGTGCTGCTCTGGAACACGCCGCGAGCCCATTGTTAGGGCGCGATGCGGGGGTATTTTCCAACCACGCGGCTGGCACCGTCATCAGCAGCGAACTTGACGGCACAATGACCGACGCCGACGTGCTCATCGATTTCACACGACCGGAAGGAACATTGCGCCATATTGCCTTCTGCCGACGTCATCGCGTGAATATGGTGATTGGTACCACCGGTTTTTCTATGGAAGAGAAGAAGCAGATCGAAGCGGCATCAAAAGACATCGCCATCGTATTTGCGCCGAACATGAGCGTAGGCGTCAATGTAATGCTCAAGCTCGTTGCGCTCGCCACCAAAGCATTACACGCACAATACGACATCGAAATCATTGAAACGCATCACAAAATGAAAGTCGATGCGCCGTCCGGCACGGCGCTGCAAATAGGCCAGGTTGCCGCACAGGCCATGGGCAAATCGCTCGACGAAATCGCCGTGTATGACCGACATGGCACCACCGGGGAACGACAGCCCGGCTCGATTGGCTTCACCGCCATTCGCGGTGGCGACGTCATCGGTGAACATACGGTCATGTTTGCGGGGACGGGGGAGCGCATCGAAATCAGCCACAAGTCATCGTCACGCAGCAACTATGCTCAAGGGGCGATGCGGGCCGCCGTCTTTCTCACCGGCCGAAAAGATGGTCTCTACGACATGTCCGATGTGCTGGGACTGAAGTAAGCAGAGCTGCACTTTCGGCTTGCCCAAATGCGTGCCGCAAGGCGAAAGATAGGGTAAAATACCCTCTTAATCGCGAAGGCTTTTAATCAAAGAACGCGGGAAAGCGCCGACACCGGTCTTTCCCGTTTTTTATGCCCGTCGCGTGAGCGTTTCCCCCCCGTTTTTCTCCGGAGTTCACGTGCAGTTCCCCGCCCATCCTCATTCCCAACCCGCTCTGCTTGTGCTCGCCGATGGCTCGGTGTTCAAGGGCGCATCCATCGGTGCAGTAGGCCACAGCGTCGGCGAGGTGGTATTCAACACGGCGATGACGGGATACCAGGAAATCCTCACAGACCCCTCCTATATGGGGCAGATTGTCACGCTTACGTATCCGCACATCGGCAATACCGGCACCAACGCTGAAGATGTCGAGTCGGATAAATGTTATGCGGCGGGGCTGATTATTCGTGACCTGCCGACGCTGGCTTCCAATTGGCGCATGCAGGAAACGTTACCTGCCTATTTGCAACGCAACAATATAGTGGCGATTGCCAACATAGACACGCGCCGACTCACGCGACTCATCCGCGAAAAGGGCGCGCAGAACGGTTGCATCCTTGTTGGTGCACACGATGATGCCGCGATTGCCAAAGCGTACACCCTTGCAAAAGCTGCGCCGAATATGGCCGGGCTGGATTTGGCCAAAGTCGTTAGCTGCGAAAAACCCTACGCATGGAACGCGTCGACGTGGGCGCTGGGTGCTGGCTACCGCGTACAGGAAAATTTAAAATTTCATGTGGTCGCCTACGACTATGGCGTGAAGCACAATATTTTGCGCATGCTGGCTGAGCGCGGTTGCCGCATTACCGTGTTGCCGGCCGAAGCAACCGCACAGATGGCGATCGCGCTGAAGCCCGATGGCGTATTTCTTACCAACGGTCCGGGCGATCCGGAGCCATGCGACTACGCGATTGCCGCAATTGCCGAAATTATCAGTAACGACATTCCCGTTTTTGGCATTTGTCTCGGCCATCAATTGCTCGCACTCGCGTCCGGCGGCAGAACCATGAAAATGAAATTCGGTCATCACGGCGCGAATCATCCGGTGCAGGATCTTGCAACTAAAAAAGTTTATATCACCAGCCAGAATCACGGCTTTGCAGCCGACGAAAAAACCTTGCCCGCCAATTTGCGCGTGACGCACAAGTCGTTGTTTGATGGCACCTGCCAAGGGCTTGAGCGCATCGACAAGCAGGCGTTCAGTTTTCAGGGGCATCCGGAGGCAAGTCCGGGGCCGCATGAGATGGGGTATTTGTTTGATCGGTTTGTACGCATGATGGATGACCGCGAGAAAAAACCCAAACGCAAGATCGGCTTCGTCTAACCCATGCCAAAACGCACCGACATCAAATCCATCCTCATCATCGGCTCCGGCCCGATCGTAATCGGCCAGGCATGCGAATTCGACTACTCCGGTGCGCAAGCCTGCAAGGCGTTGCGGGACGAAGGTTTCAAAGTCATTCTGATCAACTCCAATCCGGCGACGATCATGACTGACCCGGATATGGCGGACGTGACTTACATCGAGCCGATCACATGGAAGATCGTCGAAAAAATTATCGAAAAAGAACGGCCTGACGCGCTCCTGCCGACGATGGGTGGCCAGACGGCGTTAAATTGCGCGCTCGATCTCGCCAAACACGGTGTGCTGGAAAAATACGGCGTTGAAATGATCGGCGCTTCCAAAGAGGCAATCGACAAAGCAGAGGACCGCGAAAAATTCAAGCACGCGATGACCAAAATTGGTCTCGGTTCCGCGCGCTCGATGATTGCGCACTCAATGGAGGAAGCCCTGCAGGTGCAAGCTGCGATTGGCTTTCCCGCGATTATCCGGCCGAGTTTTACGATGGGTGGGTCCGGCGGCGGCATTGCTTACAACCGCGATGAATTCGTCGAAATCTGTGAACGCGGACTGGAAGCCTCCCCAACCAAAGAGTTGCTGATCGAGGAATCGTTGTTGGGTTGGAAAGAGTTCGAGATGGAGGTCGTGCGCGACAAGAACGACAACTGCATCATCGTCTGCGCCATTGAAAATCTTGACCCGATGGGTGTACATACCGGTGACTCGATCACCGTTGCCCCGGCACAGACGCTGACCGACAAGGAATACCAGATCATGCGCGATGCGTCGATTGCGGTATTGCGCGAGATCGGCGTTGAAACCGGAGGATCCAATGTGCAGTTTGCGGTGAATCCGCACGATGGCCGGATGTTGGTAATCGAGATGAACCCGCGTGTATCGCGCTCCTCGGCGCTGGCTTCCAAAGCGACCGGGTTTCCGATTGCAAAGATTGCTGCAAAATTGGCTGTGGGCTACACACTCGATGAACTGAAGAACGACATAACCGGCGGTTCGACGCCCGCATCTTTTGAGCCGTCGATAGACTACGTGGTTACCAAGGTGCCACGTTTTGCCTTTGAGAAGTTCCCGCAGGCGGATGATCGGCTGACAACGCAAATGAAAAGCGTTGGCGAAGTGATGGCCATCGGCCGCAATTTCCAGGAGTCGCTGCAAAAGGCATTGCGCGGTTTGGAAACTGGCGTCGATGGTTTCAATCTGAAGACGGTTGACCCTGAAAAAATCGGCGACGAGCTTGCGTACCCGCGTGGTGAGCGGCTTTGGTATGTGGCCGATGCGTTCGGCATTGGTATGTCGCTCGAAGAAATTCACGGCTACACAAAAATAGATCCGTGGTTTCTTGCGCAGATCAAGGAACTGGTTGATTGTGAATTGGCGATTGAGAAGAAAACGCTTGAAGCCATT
>JBKJVA010000173.1:0-1715 GCA_046589675.1 Usitatibacteraceae bacterium | reverse complement strand
GTTCAGCGTCGCACATGCGCTTGACAGAATCGCGCAAGGCGTCCGTGTCTTCGCTGATGTGAGTGTCGAAAATCATGATTTCTCCGATAGCCGTCGCGGTGACGGCAGTCTTGGCTGCCAATCGGACTGCAGTAAGCCAATATTATCGCGCGAAAAGATGATCGAATCGGGATCGGCATCGAGGGGCTCAAGCAAATCTACGCGCATCACGTGAGGTGTGGCGATTGCTAGCACAAGCCTGTCCGGCACGTTGACACGCATCATGGTTGCGATGGGCATAGCCACATTGGCCTATCGCTCGTTTTTGGCGCATCACTGTTTTGGGAGTCCGAGCACTGTTTCGACGACATTGGGACGCATCGTCAACCCGGGCATGTGATGGCCGTGATGGCGATACCTGCAGGCCGTTGCGCACGGCAGCGTGGCGTTGACCAGCCAATCCCGACGCTAGCGCAAATGTTCGCGCCGCCGTTCTTCCGAAGTGAATTCTTCAAGTTCGGGGTCCAGCGCATTGCGGGAGGATACGATGCCGACGGGACGACCGCCCTCAATCACCGGCACGTGACGAAAGCCATTTTCCTGCATCAACAACAACGCGTGCCCGTAGGTCTTGTCGGGGTCCATGGTCTTCGGTTCCGGCGTCATCACATCGGTCAAACGCGTGGCCTCGGGGTCGCGCCCAAGCGCAAGCACACGAAATACCGCATCGCGTTCGGTAAAAATGCCGAGAAGTTGCTCGTTTTCGACGACCATCACGGCACCGACCTTTCTCTCCGCCATCAGCCTGGCGGCGCTGCTCACCGTTGTTCCCGGCAGAGCAGTCAAAAAGTTTTTCCGCTCCATCAGGTCGCGAATGGGTTGATTGAACATGGCAGTCTCCTCACTTCGATAGTACCTGCCCGTTAATTCGCCCTTTTGACCTGTATCAACCATCCGCTTCACAAGGGATTCTGTCTGGTTCCATCGAACCGGCACAATTAACACGCATGTGGCAATACCCTGCACATTTCAACTATCGATTTTTATCAAGCATGCTGACTACTTGCTTGCTCAGGCAGGCTGCAGAATCCATGTGCGGGCACGTCCAGCGCGCTGTTAAATTTGCTCGACAGATTCTGAAACGAGATCAGGCCGGTCAATTCGACCACCGCATCTTCATCGAAATGCTGTGCCAGCCGCTGGCGCAGATCGTCGTTCACCCGCAGCCGACTATCGGTCATGGTCTCGGCATATTCAAGCGCGATACGCTCCCTCGCGTCAAAAAGCACGCTCTCGCGCCAAGTCTCCAGCGCTAACACTTTGTCCATGCTGTCGCAGCGCCGCGCGAGTATCATCGAATTGATGTCGACACAAAACACGCACCAATTGATCTGGGACACGCGCACAGTAACGAGTGATCGTAACACCGGATCGATGGGCGAACGCCGTCGATCAAGTGCGCCGTAGAGAAGAGCCACGCTCATAAAGAGGAGGGGCGAGCGACCCCAAAATAGACCTGGCAAGAGTACTTCGCCATAGCGACGTCGTTGGTTCCAGAAAAATGGTCGCAGATACCAAGGGTATTGCCCGAGTGGTTTGGCGTTAACCCGCATATGCTCTCCTTGATTCTTACCCGGTCATGGCCGGTCGGTTAACCGTTGTTGAACGTCGGCCTTGAGCCAATTGGGCGACAAGTCTGCCGGTGGACGCAAGGCCGAACCAGCAATTCGAGCAGT
>JBKJVA010000314.1:0-16297 GCA_046589675.1 Usitatibacteraceae bacterium | reverse complement strand
GCGTTCCAGATAGCGCAGATATCTGGCGGCGCGTCCATGGTTCTTTGTAACGACCTTATTACAACCGCAGTAGTAGCAGATCGTATTGCAGAACGGAATATGAACGTATACTGAAAGTGGCTGTACATTTGTATGTGCCGCTGGCCCCCAGGTAATGCTGCGTTGTTCTAGCGTCGCCTGATGAGTGCGCGCGTCGTATGCCTCGATGAAACGGTCTGCGGTCGGGTAGGAAGTGTATCGTGGTCCGGGTTTGTCGTATTTCTTGACCAGATCGATATCGATTTGCACTGACGCAGCAGAAGCAGCACTTTTGGAAATACCGTTAGTAATCATGGGATCATGGTGGCGCAATCAGCGAGTTGCGTTTTGATTTAAATCAAATGGAGAGCAACATCTTGAAAAAAAGCCAGCGCCCGGACATGAGCCACTAATGGCCAGAGCAGAGCCCCTGCGCCAACAGATCACACCAATTGTGCTGGCCGAATTAAAGACTGCGTGTGCAAACTGCAACGTGCGCGAAATCTGCCAGCCGGCCGGACTCACACCGGAGGAACTGGATCAACTCGATGCGCTGGTAGACGTGCGTCGCAAGGTCAAGCGCGGTGATACGCTATACCGGGCCGGTGAACCGTTTGATGCGTTGTATGCAGTGCGTAGCGGATTTTTCAAATCGCGCGTCACCTACGAAGACGGGCGTGACCAGGTTACCGGGTTTTCCATGGCCGGCGAAATCCTCGGCATGGATGGCATCGGGCAGGGCGCGCACAATTGCGATGCCGTGGCTCTGGAAGATAGTGAAGTGTGTGCCATACCCTATGGCCGACTCGAGGAATTGTCGCGCGAAATCAGTAGCCTGCAGCGACATTTTCACAAGATCATGAGCCGCGAAATTGTCCGGGAGAGCAGCGTCATGATGCTGCTTGGCGTGATGCGCGCCGAGGAACGAATCGCGGCATTTCTGCTCAATCTTTCCCAACGCTTGAACGCGCGCGGATATTCCCCGCTGGAATTTCACCTGCGCATGACGCGCGAGGAAATTGGCAGTTACCTTGGGCTAAAGCTTGAAACGGTCAGCCGCGCCTTTTCCAAGTTTCATAAAGACGGCCTGATTGAAGTCGAGCAGAAGTTTGTTCGCATCAAAAGCATCGAGGGGCTCAAGCAAATCTACGAGCATCACGTGAGGTGAGGCAATTGCGTGCCGGTAGTGTCAGCGGCATACAAGAACCGGTATTTTGCAGTGTGTAAGCACCTTGGTGGTTTCGCTGCCTATCAACAGCGCGGAAATTCCTCTGCGACCATGTGAGGCCATCACGATCAGATCACATTTTTTGCGCTTGGCAACGTCGATGATGCCGAGGTACGGCTGATCTATTGTGACGCTAAGAAATTGGACTGCAACCGACTTCGCCGCGGCGCGTTTTTCAACCTGTTCGCGAACGCGCGCGGTGCCCTTGGCGATCGAAATATTCCAGTTTTTTGGCGAAATCGGTGTGATCATGTAGCCATCTCCACCAATCATGGTCGGGTAGCTCGGCGAAACATACAGCACCGAGACCTGCGCATTAGTCGCATTGGCTAATCCAGCCGCCAGATCCAACGCTTTCAGTGATAGTTTGCTGCCGTCAGTCGGAACCAGAATATGTTTGAACATGGCGACTCCTTGGTCGTGGAAGATGCGTTCAGCATAGTGTCCGGAAAATTGCTGCGTTTGATCGATATCAAACAGGACACTGATTTTCGAGTGTTTGCGCTGGATCAAAATGTGCTCACGGCGTGCATGGGTAACTTGGTACACGCGACAAAGTAGCCGTCTGCGCTGACAAACGCGGCAAATGATGAAGGATACGCTTTATGAAAATTACCTTCGCCGGCGCGGCCGGCACCGTCACAGGTTCACGCTATCTGGTGCAGCACGAAGCAAACCGGTTGCTCGTCGATTGCGGTTTGTTCCAGGGATACAAAAACCTCAGGCTACGTAACTGGGCACCATTTCCCGCGCCCGTCGCCTCGATCCATGCGACGGTCCTGACACACGCACATCTCGACCATAGCGGTTATGTGCCGGCGCTGGTGCGCGACGGCTATGCTGGACCCATTTACGCTAGCAGCGCGACCCGTGATCTGTGCGGCATTCTGCTGCCCGACAGCGGCCACTTGCAAGAGGAAGAGGCGCGCTATGTCAATCGCCGCGGCACTTCCAAACACCAACCGGCGCAGCCGCTATACACCAAGGCAGATGCCATTGCCGCGCTCGACCGCTTCCGGGCACAGGCAATGGATGAACCCTGGGAGATCATGCCGGGCATTCAAGCGCGGCTTCGCTACGCGGGGCACCTTCTCGGTGCCAGCACGGTCGAGCTCGCGACAAGTCGTGGCAATATCGTGTTTAGCGGCGACCTGGGACGCCCGCACGATTCGATCTTGCTGCCGCCTGCCCAGATCAAGCAAGCCGACTATCTCGTGGTGGAATCCACCTACGGAAATCGCCACCACGAAGCCGACGACAGCGAGAGCCAACTCGGCGAAATCATCCGGCAGACAGCTAAGCGCGGCGGGATCACGATCGTGCCTTCGTTTGCTGTCGGTCGCGCCCAGACCTTGATGTACGCCATTCATCGCCTCAAGTCACGACACGAGATCCCCGATTTACCAGTTTTCCTGAACAGTCCAATGGCGGCCGATGCGACCGCGATCTACCGGCGCAACGCTGCCATGCACCGCTTGACGGCGGAGGAATGCAAATCCATGTGCGCGGCGGCCAAGATTGTTAACTCGGTCGAGGAATCTGCAGCGCTTAATGTGCTCAAGGTGCCAGCCGTGATCATCGCGGCCAGCGGTATGGCGACGGGCGGGCGGGTGCTGCATCATCTGATCGCCTATGCGTCCGATCCAAAGCACTCCATCGTCTTCACTGGTTACCAGGCAGGCGGCACTCGTGGGGCGGCAATTGTGGCTGGCGAGCCGTCGGTGAAGATTTTCGGGAAATTTGTGCCAATCCGCGCGCAGGTGCATCAGCTCAGCGGCTATTCAGCACATGCCGACGCCGCTGAAATCATGGCCTGGCTGCGGGGATTCGAGCGGCCGCCGCGACAGGTTTTCATCACCCACGGCGAACCTGATGCGGCCGACGCTCTGCGTAAACGCATCCAGGATGAACTGCACTGGAATGCCCACGCTCCCGAACACATGGAAATGATCGACCTGAATTTCGGGCATTGATGGTGGCGCGAGAAAAGCCGGTCTTGAATCTCAATCAGTTGCGCTTGAAGCGGCTCGGGATAGACACGTACAAGCAACCGGTGATCTACATGCATCGCCAGTGTTTCATCTGCCGATCCGAAGGCTTCGCGGCCCAGGCGCGATTAAGGGTGGAACTCAATGGCCGCGAAATCGTCGCGACGCTCAATGTCGTCGACTCGGATTTGTTGACTGCCGGGCAAGCCGGTCTTTCAAACTGTGCGTGGCAGGCGTTGGCGGGTGCCGACGGCGATGTGCTGACGATCAGTCACGCTGCCGACCTGGAATCGCTGCGCGGCGTTCGTGCCAAGCTGTTCGGGGAAACGCTGGTGCAGGAGGACTGGAATGCGATCATCAATGATATTGCGGCTGGCCGTTACGCCGATATTCATCTGGCCGCGTTCGTGTCGGCTTGCGCTGCCGGCCGAATGTCGCTGCAGGAGACGATTGGATTGACCCGCGCAATGCTGGAGGCGGGTTCACGACTACTTTGGCCACAAACGCCGATTGCGGACAAACATTGCATCGGCGGGCTACCGGGAAACCGCACGTCGCTGATCATTGTCCCGATCATCACCGCAGCCGGCCTGATAATGCCCAAGACGTCCTCGCGCGCGATCACTTCACCGGCAGGCACAGCCGATACGATGGAAGTGCTGACGCCGGTTACGCACGATCTGGTGAATATGCGTCGCATCGTCGAGCGCGAAGGTGGGTGCATCGTCTGGGGGGGGTCGGTCGCGCTCAGTCCGGCAGACGACGCATTGATTTCAGTGGAGCGTCCGCTCGATATCGATAGCCCTGCGCAACTGGTGGCGTCGGTGATTTCGAAAAAAGTAGCTGCGGGCTCAACGCATGCCGTCATCGATATCCCGGTCGGGCCCACCGCCAAGGTGCGCAGCCACGTTGCGGCAAGAAAACTGGGTAATCTGCTGGAACAGGTGGGAGCGGAACTTGGGCTGGCAGTCCAGACCGTATTCACCGATGGCCTGCAGCCGGTCGGGCGTGGCATTGGGCCGGCACTCGAAGCGCGCGATGTATTGCAGGTGCTGCGGCGCGATCATACGGCACCGCTGGATTTGCGCGAGCGCTCGCTGCTGCTGGCCGGCTCGCTGCTGGAGTTCTGCCGAGTAGTTCCAGAAGGACGCGGTCACATCAGGGCAGCAGAACTGCTGGACTCTGGCCAGGCCCTCAAAAAATTTCTGGCGATTTGCGATGCGCAGGGTGGCTTCAGTGAGCCGCCGCGTGCGGCATTTACGCATGTTGTCGAGGCAAGCACCGCAGGGCGCATCATCGAAGTAGGCAATCGGCGACTCGCGCGCATTGCCAAGCTGGCGGGGGCACCGCGCGCCCGCGCAGCCGGCATCGATCTGCATGTGAGCTGCTGGAGTCGGGTTGAAAAAGGCATGCCGCTGTTCACGGTGCATGCCGAGACGCCGGGGGAACTGCAATATGCCCTGACTTCGCTGGCGGCCGGCCCTGACCTGTTTACGTTGGAACGCGAATGACGCCGTGTCTGCTATCCATGCCAGGCAACGAGCGCACCACTGCAGTGATCGCGCGCGAACTTGCTTGTGAATCAGCCAGCATCGATCTGCACCGCTTTCCCGATGGTGAATCTTCATTGCGGACGGCTGCGGAAATTGCGGGCAGGGATGTCGCAATCGTTTGTACGCTTGATCATCCAGACGACAAACTCGCTGCGCTGCTATTTGCCGCCGACCTCGCCCGCGACCTGGGTGCCACCAGCGTCGGGCTGCTCGCACCCTACCTGGCGTATATGCGACAGGACATGCGCTTCCACCGCGGAGAGTCGGTGACTGCGAAGTACTTTGCCGGTTTAATTTCCACAAGTTTCGATTGGCTGGTCACAGTCGATCCTCATCTGCACCGGTTCCCATCGCTCGAATCGATCTACAGTATTGAAACGGTAGCGGTGCGTGCCGCGCCGGCCATCGGTGCGTGGATTCGCCAGCACGTGAAAGACCCCGGCTTGATCGGACCGGACGCAGAGAGCAAACAATGGGTGTCAGAGGTGGCGAGGCACGCCGATGCACCATTTCTGGTGCTCGACAAGGCGCGTAGCGGCGACCAGAGCGTCGCGGTCAGTGTGCCAGCGGCCCCCTGGTTGAAACATTGCACGCCTGTCATCGTCGACGACATTGCCTCCACCGCCAGGACATTGATAGCGGCCATCGACGCAATCATTGCCGCAGGCGGCGCAAAACCGGTATGCATTGTCGTCCACGGCCTGTTTGCCGGCAGTGCGCATGCCGACTTGAATGCGGCCGGCGTGGCCCAGGTTGTAAGCTGCAATACGGTGGCGCACGAAAGCAACGCCATCACACTTGACCCGGACCTTACGACCGCAACCGCTCAGGTTTTCAAACTGATGGCGGCGCACCGCAAAAACTTGGGTTCGCCGTAGGCCGCTGGAAATTAAATCGGTGAGACGTGCAGCTATTTCACGCTTAGCACCGGAATGGGGGAATTGGCGATGACACGCATTGCCACTGAGCCCATGAGCAGATTACCGAGCGCGCCGCGGCCATGGGTGCCCATGACGATCATGTCGCAGCCATGCTGTTGCGCTGCGGCAATGATCTCATTCGCTGGTTGGCCAACTATCAGTTGCTCGGTGACGCGACACGATTTTCCGTTAACCAGTTCACGGGCCTTCGCCAGCGATTCTGCGGCCTCGTCCTTATAGTACTGTTCGATCACAGCACTGCCGAGGATGGCCCTGGCGTGCGCGGACGGCACTGGCAGGTGTACGTTGATCAGCACCAGCTCCGGGTTGGTGCTAAAGAAATCCTGATGGCTGATCACATAACCTAATGCACGCAATGCGGTTTCAGATCCGTCTATGGCGACGAGTACTTTCATGAGGAAACTCCGAGATAAGTTGGAACGGAATGCGCAATCGATAACTGAAATGACAAGCAGCACAAATTGCCAAGTCTGTTTGTCGATGAGATTAGCATGCGGCGGCGTGCAGGTGTCAGATGACAGATAACGGATGATCAAGACTAGTGGGCGACGGGCTGGCAGCAGATTGATTTCGAGCGGAAATATGATTTTACGAGGCAAGCATGTAAAAGGCAGCACCCAAGCCATTCAGTATGCCTAAGCCATGTCTTTCGTATTTGATTTTGCGCAAACAGTTTTGCTAGTCGCGATCAATCTGCGCGGCCGATGGGGTGTGGCGCGCAGGCAGTAAAATGCGCATATGAACGCTGACCTCATTTCCGCCTTCGTGCTGCTGTTTCTGGTGCTCGATCCGCTGGGTAACCTTCCAGTCGCTGGGGCGCTGCTTAGACAGGTTGATTCGAAACGTCGCGCCCGCGTTGTCATTCGCGAGTGCTTCATCGCCTATCTCATCCTGCTGGCGTTCATGTTCGGCGGTCGTCAGTTTCTGGATGTGATGCACCTGTCGGAAATATCGTTATCGATTGCCGGTGGCGTCATCTTGTTCATGATCGCCATCAACATGGTGTTTAAGTCGACTGAAAGCGTGTTCGGTGAGTCGCTGGATCATGAGCCGTTCATTGTGCCGTTGGCAATCCCGCTCATTGCTGGCCCCTCTGCATTGGCGACGGTGATGTTAATGGTGTCGCGCGAACCGGCCAAACTGGGCGTGTGGGTGGCGGCGATGACGGCCGCGATGGTGGTCTCTGCCGTGCTGTTGGTGTCGGGCGAGAGGATCGAGAAACTGCTCGGCAAGCGTGCCATGGAGGCGATCGAGAGATTGATGGGTTTGATCCTCACCGCAATCGCCGTTGAAATGCTGCTGGGTGGCATAAAGCAGTTCCTGCTGCAGGTGAAGTGACGTGAGCAAAGCCTTCACCAAAGAAAGTGATCAGGACGACGATGACGAACTGGATCTCGGTGCCTCGCCGATGCCGGCTGGCAGCAAGAACTACATCACGCCGGATGGATACAAATGCCTGAAGGACGAATTTGACTATTTGTTGAAGAAGGATCGACCGACCGTGACAGCTGCGGTTTCATGGGCCGCAAAAAATGGCGACCGTAGCGAGAACGCGGATTACCAATACGGCAAGAAACGGCTTCGCGAGATTGATCGGCGGCTGCGTTTTCTGACCAAGAGACTCGACATTGCCGAAGTGGTCGACCCTGAAACGCCGCGAGATGTAGAATCGGCAGATCAGGTATTTTTTGGCGCGACCGTGACTTACGCGCATGCGAATGGCAATAGAAATACCGTCACGATTGTTGGCGTCGATGAAATCGACATAAAGCGTAATCACATCAGTTGGATTTCGCCGTTGGCGCGGGCACTCATGAAGGCGCGGCCCGGCGATGCGGTCACGTTGCACGCACCGGGCGGCGTGGAGGAACTGGATGTGATCGACGTGTCCTACGTGCGTGTTCTTGTAGAACCGTTCATGCCGACCCTGGCGGCATTTCCGATCGATAGAAAAGCGTAGATCGCCAGCTGGAGCGCCGTCGCAGCCAATATGTTCATGGGAGCCGCGCCAGTTATTGAGTTGCAACTTGAGTTCTGCGTGCGGCAATCCGTGACTAAGTTGGCTGCATTTGATGCGGATCAAATCCGACCGTCGACATTTCCGTATCTTGGTGGTTCTGCAATCGAGATTTCTGGAGTTTGCAATGAGCAAAACAATAAAAACGTTAGCTGCTTCGATCATCGCATTGGTAATACTGATCCTGGGTTCACTGATAGCGGTCGAATCGGCTATTGCTGCACCAACCAAAATCCCCGGTGACTTAGGGCCGCCCCGAGGCAAACCGATCCAGGCGATTCTCACCAGTCCGCCGAACGTGCCCCCACCGACCAATCGCAACTACCCCGCGAAAGTTATTGTTGAGCTAGAGGTGATCGAGAAGGACATGCAGATTTCAGAAGGCGTGTCGTATACGTTCTGGACTTTTGGCGGTACGGTGCCCGGTAGTTTCATCCGCGTGCGGCAGGGCGATACCGTTGAGTTTCACCTCAAGAATCACCCGAGCAGCAAGATGCCGCACAACATCGATTTACACGGTGTCACCGGCCCGGGAGGCGGTGCAGCATCGAGCTTTACGGCACCAGGCCACCGGTCACAATTTACCTTCAAGGCGCTCAACGAAGGTATTTACGTTTATCACTGCGCCACGGCACCGGTGGGCATGCATGTGGCGAATGGCATGTATGGCTTGATTCTGGTGGAGCCGCCCGGCGGCTTGAAGAAGGTCGATCACGAGTTCTATGTCATGCAGGGTGATTTTTACACCACCGGCAAGTATCGCGAAAAAGGCCTGCAACCGTTCGATATGGAAAAGGCCATCGACGAAAGACCCACGTACGTACTCTTCAACGGTGCCGAGGGATCACTGACCGGCGACAAAGCGATGAAGGCCAAGACCAACCAGAACGTCCGCATGTTCGTCGGCAATGGTGGCCCGAATCTTATATCCAGCTTTCATGTGATCGGCGAAATTTTCGACAAGGTGAGCTACGAAGGCGGCAGCAATGTGCAACGCAACGTGCAAACCACGCTTATCCCTTCGGGCGGTGCCGCCATGGTCGAGTTTCGCACCGAGGTACCGGGCAGCTATGTGCTTGTCGATCACTCGATTTTCCGCGCGTTCAACAAAGGTGCGCTTGCCATTCTGAAAGTGGAAGGGCCGGAGAACAAGGCGATTTACTCCGGCAAGGAACTCGATTCTGTTTATCTGGGAGATCGTGCCCAGCCAAATCTTAGCGCCGTCACGACGGCGGCGAAAGCGGCTGCATCCGGCACGCTGACGCAGCAAGAGCAGATCGACGCCGGCAAGGTGTTGTTCACGGGTACCTGTTCGGTATGCCATCAGACAAACGGCGAGGGCCTGGCCGGCGTGTTCCCGCCACTTGCCAAGTCGGATTACATTGCCAAGGACGTGAAACGCACCATCAGCACCGTGCTGCATGGGCTAACCGGCAAGGTCACTGTCAACGGCAAGGAATACAACTCGGTGATGCCGCCGATGAATCAATTGAACGACGACGAGGTGGCCAACATTTTGACTTATGTGTTGAACAGTTGGAGCAATCCGGGTGGGCGGATCACGGCGGATGAAGTGAAGAAGGTGCGCGCACAGCCGCTTGCGGCGCAAAAAGCGGAGCATTGATGTTCGGCAGGGCGGTTTCGGTACGGCGCGGAAGGTGTGTCCTGTTGGTCTTGGGCGCGTTGCTGGTCGCCGTAACGCCCGCCCGCGCCGCCGCCGATTATGTTGCCATTCCATCCGGCAGGCTCAATAGTGTGCTCGCCAATGACGCGGATACCGGCCCCGCGACAATTCCCGGATTCGCCATGCGAACAACACCGGTCACCAATGGCGAGTATTTGGCGTTCGCCAAAGCGCATCGCGAGTGGCAACGCGGACGCGCACCTGCAACGTTCGCCGATGGAACCTATCTGCATGCCTGGCGAAGCGCACTTCAGCTCGGCGTCAGTATGAACGCAAATCAACCAGTCACCAATGTGAGCTGGTTTTCGGCCGAAGCATATTGCGAGCATGAAGGAGGTCGGTTGCCCTCTTGGGTCGAGTGGGAATATGTCGCGGCTGCTGATGAGAAGGTGTCCGACGCGCGCAGCAACCCGCTTTGGCGTGCGCGCATTTTGTCATGGTATTCGCAGTCGTCAAGTGAGCCGCTCCCAACCGTTGGGGGCACCGCAAATATTTTCGGCGTCCGCAATATGCATGGCCTCGTCTGGGAATGGGTGGACGACTTCAATGCCTTGCTGGTCAGCGCGGACAGTCGCAATCAGGGCGATCCGGACAAGTTGCAGTTCTGCGGTGCAGGTGCCATCAGCCTGAAAGACCGCGATAACTATGCGGTGCTGATGCGCATCGCGCTGCTTTCCTCACTCCGTGCGGCCTCGACGACCAACAATCTGGGTTTTCGCTGCGTGCGGCCATTGCTTGCGGAGAAAAAATGACGAAGGTGTTTAAACATCGGCATGGATTCGCGCTACACATCCTGGCCGCCGCACTACTGGTGTTGACGCTGCCAGCTTCGGGCGCACCTGCCAAGGTGGTGCCGTTGCCCGCAAACTCCATCTATCAACTTTCGGTGTCATTCACCGATCAGCAAGACCGAACATCCAGGCTGGAAGACTGGCGCGGCAAACCGGTCATGATCAGCATGTTCTATAGCTCATGCCAATTTGTGTGTCCGCGTATCGTAGAAGCACTGAAACGCACCGAGGAGAGTCTTGCCAGGAAAGTGCCGATTTTGATGGTGAGCTTTGATCCGGTTCGGGACGATACCGCCGCCCTCAAGGCGATGGCGGAGGAGCGCCATATTGATTCCAGGATATGGACCCTTGCGCGAACCGATGCCCGTAATGTGCGGAAGCTCGCCGCAACACTGGGCATCCAGTACCGCGAATTGCCCAGCGGGGAGTTCAATCACAGCAGCGTGATCATTTTGCTGGATGCGGAAGGCCGCATTGTCGGCAAGACTTCCACGCTAGGTGAAGCTGATCCGGCGTTTGTGAAGCTGGTGAAGAAAACCAAATAGGTGTTGCGAGCAGCGGGTTTCGCCACAGCGAGAGGAGATAGACATCGGTGATCTGGTTGTGGCCGAAGACCGAGGGGGACAGACTGCAAGCATTACTTTTTTGCCGCAGCCGCATTCTCACGATCAAACCCCGCGTGATTAAACGCCGTGTCGGCATCCTCCGCAACCTTACTCATGACACCGTGGCCGCCGAAACCTTTGCGCATCATCGCCAGTAATTTCGCCGCATAGTCATCGCGCCCCTGGCTGCTGAAACGCGTCATTAGCGCCAGCGACATCACTGGTGTCGGGATGCCAAGTTCGATCGCCTCAATTGCCGTCCAGCGGCCTTCACCGGAATCAGCAACGCTGGGTGCGATGCCGGTAAGCGACTGATCGCTTTTTAGGAATTCTGCAGTCAGATCGAGCAGCCACGATTGCACCACGCTACCGTGGCGCCAGTTTTCGGCGATAGCACCAATATCGAGGTCCAATTCGCGCTTGGCGGCAAGCAATGAAAATCCTTCTGCATAGGCCTGCATCATTCCGTACTCGATGCCGTTATGTACCATCTTGACGAAATGCCCGGCACCCGATGGGCCGCAATGGAGCCACTGGTTTGGATGCGGACTCAGCGCATTCAACACGCGCTCGACGCGTTTGATTGCGGCAGCCTCGCCACCTGCCATGATGCAGTAGCCATTCTTCAGGCCGTGAATGCCGCCAGATACGCCCGCGTCGATGAACTGCACGCCCAGGTCGCGAAATTTTTCGGCGTGTACCATCGAAGTCTTGTAGAAACTGTTGGCCCCGTTGACCAGCACGTCGCCACCGGTTAGTTTGCACAAGAGCTCGTCGACCACCCGTTGAGTCGGCTCGCCCGCAGGCAGCATGAGCCAAAGCACGCGCGGCGTATTACACGCATTGAGCAGGGCGTCGAGGGAATAGGCGGCATTAAAGCCAGGTTCATTTTGCAACCCATCGGCCGATTTACCGTTTGTGTCGAAACCGACCACATGAATATCAGCACGACAAAGCTTCCTCGCCATGCTGGCCCCCATTTTTCCCAAGCCAACGAGGCCGATTTGCATGTCAGATCACTTTCTTTCGAATTGCAGAAACTGCGAGCTCGGCCAGAATGACCACTGCGAAAATAGTCAACAATACGACGGCGACCTGATCCCAGCGAAACAGGTTCATAGCCGAATCCATCGCCATGCCGATGCCGCCGGCACCAACCAGCCCCAGTACCGCCGATTCGCGTACGTTAATATCCCAGCGAAACAGCGCAATCGACCAGAACGCCGGCTTCACCTGCGGCCAATAACCTTTGATGAAGATACTACGCCGCGGGGCCCCCACCGCAGTGAGTGCCTCAATGGGGCCGGGCTGCGCCTCTTCCAGCGCCTCGCCGAACAGCTTGCCGACGAAACCGATCGAACGGCATGCAATCGCCAGCGTACCAGCTAGCGCGCCGGGGCCAAAGATCGCGATAAACAGCAGCGCCCATACCAGCGAATTGACCGAGCGCGAGCACACCAGGATGAATTTGGCAAAATAGTTGACAGCTTTGATGGGCACCAAGTTGTTGGCCGTCAGCATGCCGACGGGCAGCGCAATAATCATGCAGAGTACGGTCCCGAGGGTGGCGATATTGAGCGTTTCAATGAGCGCGTCGTGAACGGATTTCGCGTAAAAAGCAGTGTCCATCGGCCACATGCGTACAAAAAAATCCTTCATCTGTGCAGGCGCATCGTACAAAAATTCCGGGACGAATTCGATGTGGCGCATCGCCATGACGATGGCGGCGACCGCGATGAAATAAAACGTGAAACGGATTAGCCGCTGCTCAACGGTAAAGCGCCCCCATTCGCGGTTGATGCCATGCATCACGTGGTGGGTCGAAGCCGTCATTGTTGCAGCCCGCGCGCGGTGACTTTCGCGTACACCCTATCCCGGGAGAACCATTGGCTGATGGTTTTGTTATCGATGAATACCGCACGCAGCACGTTGGAAAGAATTTCACCGATGAAGATCAGCGTGATGATGGAAATCAGGATGGCGAGTACAAAGTCGTAATCGAAACGCTGGAAAGCCGAGAACAGTATGCCGCCGATGCCACCTGCGCCAACAATGCCAACCATCGTCGAGTTACGCAAATTTGAGTCGAGCTGATAGGTGCAAAACCCGAGGAAACGTCCGAACACTTGCGGCAACACGCCGTAAGTCAGTACGTTGGCAAAATTAGCACCAGACGCACGCACCGCTTCCACTTGCTTTAAGGAGATCTCTTCAATCGCCTCGGCAAATAGTTTTGAAATGAAGCCGATCGAGCCGACCACCAACGCGCCAATACCGGCCAGTGCGCCGAACCCGACCGCCTTCACAAAAATAATCGCGACGATGACCGGATGTAACGAGCGGCACATCGCGATCAGCAAGCGTGCTGCCCAGCACAGCCAGACGGGTGACAGATTGCGCGAGGCCATCAATCCTACGGGCAGCGAGATGGCAATGCCGAGTGCGCTCGCAATAACGGCAATTTCGAGGCTCTCGGTGAGTCCTGTGACGATCATTTCCCATTTGTCACCGCCGAATGCGGGTGGAAACATTCGCGAGAGGAAGCGTTCCGCATTGGCGAGGCCCGCGACTAAGCGATCCCAGGTGAAGTCGAGTTGAGCCGCAGCCCAGACGCAGTAGATCAGCAGCGCCAGCCAGCCAAGGCGACTGGGCCAGTTAGTGTGGAAGGGGTTGCGGTTAGCGGTGATGGTATTCACGTGCGATCACCAGAATATCGTTGGTCGTTCCCGCCTACGCGGGAACGACGACAATTACTCAATCCAATTCTCCCCGCCATAAATCGATTTCAAATGTTCGTCTGTAAGTTGCGCAGGCGTTCCATCGAAAACGACCCTGCCATCGGTCATGCCGATCATCCGTTGACAAAACCGTTTCGCCAGTTCCACGTTATGAATGTTGACGATCACGGGAATGTTGCGCTTGCCAGCGAGGTCGGCCATCAGTTCCATGATTTCCACCGAGGTCTTCGGATCGAGCGAGGAGGTCGGCTCGTCGGCCAACAGGATCTCAGGATGCTGCATCACGGCGCGGGCGATCCCCACCCGTTGCCGCTGCCCGCCCGACAGCGCATCGGCGCGCTGATTGGCGAAGCTGGCAAGGCCTACCGCATCAAGCAGGTTGAATGCTTCCTCAATATCCTCAGGGGCAAATTTGCGCATCCATGCCTTGAAGGCTGACATGTAACCAAGCCGACCAGTCAGCACGTTTTCCATTACGGTCAGGCGCTCGACAAGGTTAAATTCTTGAAACACCATACCGATCCGGCGTCGGGCCAAGCGCAACTCGGCACCTTTGAGCTTGGCCAAATCCATTCCCTGGAATAAAATTTCTCCGGCGGTCGGCTCTACCAGTCGATTGATACAGCGTATCAGGGTAGATTTACCTGTTCCTGAAGGGCCAATAATCGCCGTGATGCCTTCGCCTTTAATGGTGAGATCGATACCCTTTAATACCGGCACCCCGCGTTTGTATTCCTTTACCAAGCCGCGGATTTGGATCGAACGGTCTGTGGTCATTTTTTGGCGGCACCCACGTTTTTTTTCTTTTCCATTTCTTGCTGAAGTGCTTTTCGAGCTTCAAAACCTGCCCGATTGAGCAATTCGCCACTAGCTTCGGCAACCTCGCGTACCGATACGTAATCACGTTTGTAATCGAGCGGTACGAATCGATCCGGGCCACGGAACGCTGCAGAAAGCTCGGCGGGAAAGCGGAACGTGAATGTGCAGTCGATAATTTTTTTCATCAGTACCGGATCGAGATCATGCGCCACTGCGAGGCTGCCAGCCGGAAATGGTTGACTCTTGTAAATAATTCGAAGTTCGTCAGGCTTTAGTACGCCGCGCTGGTGCATGCGAATCAACACGTCGTCGGCGACCGCGCCGGCATCGTAGTCACCACTGATCACGCCCGAAACGGAATTGTCGTGTTTGCCAGAATAGAGAACCTTGTAATCCTTGTCGGGAACCAGGCCCTCCCTGGGAAACAGTGCGCGCGGCGCAAGGTTGCCTGAGTTTGACGAGGGCGACACATGCGCAACCCGCCGACCTTTTAAATCCACGAGTGATTTGAACTTGCTGTCTCTTTTTACCACCACGATCAAGTGATAGGAGGCGATTTCGCCATTCGCAGTGCCGTGAATTGCGAAGGGCACAGCGCCACCGATGTTGACGGCGAATGGCGTATCCCCCGCAGACAAGAGGCTCAATTGAATGCGCCCCGAACGCAAGGCCTCGACGGTTGCGGCGCTGGAATAAACGGGCAGAAAGCGTACCGGTTTTCCACTGCACGATTTGAGGTGATCGACATAGGGTGTCCACAGTTTTTCATAGACCACAGCGTCTTCCTGGGGCGAGTAACTGAGCATCAGCGCGGCAGGGTTTTTCAGTTTCTTCAGGTTGGTGGGCGCATCGGCGGTCATGTTGCGGTCTTCATCGCAATACAGCGCATCGAGGTCGCCGCGATGTTTGCAGGTGTCTGCGGCGTGCGCGAGTGCGCTCAACAAGAAAGTCGCTGCGACAAACGAGACAATGAGTGAGGCATGGATGCGGTAGGCCATATCGCTTTTGATGTGATTGTTTCCCAGCGCAGGGGGCATAATTTTTAATTGATATTGGTCCGAGTATTCTAGCAATCTTCGCTATAAATATTCGCGGTCGTAACAATGACGAGCGAGAGTTGATATAGGCGCGGCGATGTGTCACTGTTCAGTTTTTCTCCTGTTGAACATTGTCCATGAAACTTTCGAACACTGTTAGTGCATTCGCTTCTTGCATACTCGCACTCTCCATCGCGCTGAACGCGAGTGCAGCGCTGCCACCCGGCACGTCTGCGGGCGCGCCACCGGCATCACATTCACCCTATGACCCCACCAAGCCCGCCTCGGCAGTGGTCGGGCCGAACCCTGCGACGCGGTCAAAGCTGGTGCCTGACAAGTTGCAAACCGGCAGCAGGTCCTTTCTTTGGGAAGTGAAGTCAAAAACAAATGTGATGTACTTGTTCGGCACGATTCACGTCGGCAAACGTGAGTTTTATCCGCTGCCAACACCCGTCGAGGAGGCGTTCAAGCAGTCGCAACGGCTGGTGGTGGAAGCCGATATTTCCAATAACGACGGCATGGCCGACATCGGCGCAATAATTAATTACAAGGCACCGGATGGCCTTGACAAGCACATCCCAGCCGCACTTTTTGATCGACTTAAAACGCAGCTCGCTATGTTGAATGTTCCAGTCGAGGCCGTGAAGCCGATGAAGCCCTACCTCATTGGCGGCTTTTTATCGGTCGCCGCATTTTCGCAACTGGGCTACGACATTAATCTCGGCGTCGATGGATATCTCATCGGCAAGGCAAAGGAGCAAGGCAAGCCAATTCTGGAACTCGAATCGCAGGCCGGGCAGTTGAAGATGCTGGATGGGTTATCGCCCATTTTGCAAGTGGCCTTCCTTGAAAACGCGATCCGTACTTTGGAGTCCGGC
>JBKJVA010000237.1:0-10026 GCA_046589675.1 Usitatibacteraceae bacterium | reverse complement strand
TATCAGGTGTCCGCGCGCTACCGCTCACGTGATCTACCTCGACATAGGTGAGCCGTGCTGATTCGGTTGCGTAGCGCAGGTGCCACTGGTTTGCGCGCAAAGCCTCCTCAGCCTGCTCGCGCTCGATAATTTCCGTCTGAAGTTGCGCGTTTAAGTTTTCCGCCGTTTCGGTAAGTTCGTGCTGACGCAGCGATCCGAGCATCAGCGCTTCATTGATTGCGACCATTTGTTCATGGCTGTGTGCCGTCTCGGTCACCTGAATCATGACTCGCAGAGGATTTTCATCCGTCAGCACCGGCCACATCGTATACGACCAAAAAACAGGATGAGGTTGGGAATGGTGCTGTTTCGAATGGCTTGCGGATTTCTTTGTCTGGTAAACCTGGTCCAGCAGCGACAGGAATTCATCCTTTTCGTGCATCATTTCGGAGATCGGTTTTCCAATAAGTTCGTCCTTGGGTTTATCGAGCAGAAGACAAAAGGCGGGATTGACATAGCGCACGATATGGCTTGCTCCCTCTACCGTGGCCAGAGGCAACGGTGAGTGCTCGGCGATAGCCAGGCCTGCGCTCGACATGTCGGGCGCAGGCAGCGCTGATGTCAGGTTCGTACCCACTGAATTTTCTTTACCTTTTCGCTTTCGGTTCCGGCGCGGCTTCCTCGCCCTGCGTCTCTCGAGGGCCGGTTCGCTGCGGGATTCCCGTTGTCAACCCGGTGTATTCGGTGCTGCGCGGGCTGATTACCACCACGCCTTTGTCGGTAATGACGTATTCGCGAATATCCTTACTGTGATTGCCGCCACGCATCTTGATCACGACCATGACCTTTCTAAGCTGTCCGTCGATTTCAACATAACGCATGCGGAGAATGTCATCGGTGAGAAACGAAATCGCGTAATGACTAAAAGATAGCGCCGTGAACGTGTCTTCTACTTCGACCGTGCTGAGAATCGTCACACCCGCCCCGGTCAACGCCCCAATCATCCGGTAAAGCGACTCCCGAAATTCTGCGCGGAAGCCTGGGGCAAGCGCCATCTCAAAACCGACCAACGAATCGATCACAAGGCGTTTTGCACCCACTCTTTCGATGGCGTCCAGAATCTCCTGCATGGTTTCATCCACCGAAAGGTCGAGCGGACGCAGGTAAAGAACTTCGAGTTTTCCCTTTTCCTGCGGCGTTTTCAAATTCAAACCAAAACTACGTGCGCGATCTGTGTACCCTGCCGGGCGTTCTTCAAAGATCGCCATAATTCCCGGCTCGCCACGGCGAATTCCTTCGGCGATAAATTGCGTTGCCAAAGCCGATTTTCCGGTTCCTGATGGTCCCGCCACGAGGAGACTGTCGCCTTCAAGAATACCGCCGCCCATCATCTTGTCCAGTTCGGCGATGCCCGTAGAAAGCCGGCGGTTCCGCGCCGGCTTCACTTTTTTGCCGGCTAAGCCCAACGTGCGCGAGAAGGCCTGCAATCCGTCATCGCTAATGCGCAAGGTATGCAGGCCCGGTACCGATGCCTGCCCGCGCAATTTCATGATTTGCAATTTGCGCACCACAGAATTTCTCTCCGGAACCTGGGAGAGCCAAAAAAGGCCATCGACGATGGTGAAGAGTGGATTGTCGCGGATCTCTTCCGGAACATACTCGCCGACCAGAAACGTTGTTGCTTCCCAACTGGTGAGAAACTGTGCCAGACGCTGGATGAACACTTGCATCTCCATTTCGCTGGAACTTGCCATTGCGGTACGCACCACGGTACGAAAGGAATCCACCACCACGATGCCGGGATTTACCGTCGTGACCTGTTTGATAATTTCTTCAAGAACCACGTTCAGGTCTTTGGCCAGCACCAGGTCGCTCAGGTTGACAAACCGGATGGTCTTGCCGACTCTGGATTCGTCGAAGAAAGAAAACTGTTGCTGATAGCGCAGCATCTTTATCGCGGATTCGCCGAGCACGGTGAAATAAAGCGCCGGCTTCTTTGCGGTCGCATTGGCGAAAACGAGCTGATGTGCCATCGTTGTTTTGCCGCAACCGGGGGTGCCCGCGATGATGTTGAAAGAAAATTCCGGAATGCCGCCGCCCATAATGTCGTCGAGGCCGCGCACGCCAGTTGGCAGTTTGTGGATCGTGACCTTCGTGGGAGGGCTCACGGTTTTACCCGCTGGTTTACGTTTAGGTGCGTCAGGCTGTTTTTTCATATTTACCTTTCCTGCAAATTTCCAAATCTGTGAAGGATGAATTCGGCCAGACCCCGTCCATTATCCGCAGCGTCAGACTTTCACCAATAAAAACCACCAGTAGCCCGAGCAAATGGGCGAGCAACACAACGCTTCCTTCGAAAAAATCATCGGGGCTATCCTGTATTTCGCGTTTGTTCAATCCGTCCAAAGCACCATCTCCGTTAACCTGTACCGTGTGCAACCCCGGAATTTCCTTTTTGGTTAACGCAAGTGATCGAGAAAGTAGCGCCCGAAAACCGGCGTTGCCCATGATGTTCGAAAGATGCGGGCGTAACTTCTCTACGACGAGATAGGCAGGTGCCACTTGTGACTGGCGAGATTCAATAACCTTCGCCTCCAACTTGATGAGACGTTTGGCGAGCTCCCGCATCTGAGGTGTGGCGCGGCTCATTTGGCAGTTCCGGGCATTGGGTCGGGTCGAATCATTTTTCTTAAGGTTCTTCGTGGAACTGGCTGAAAGGTCCTTGAGTCGCACCTGTGCCATGTCATTTCTCGGGTGGGACTTTTTATTTTCATTCGGGTTTGGTATCAATAGCACATCGCTGACGAACATCAGAATTTATACCCTCGTCGCCATCAATGCGTCAATGTTTCGGTGTTCGAGACGCTCGCCAATATTTCTTGCACTTTCCCAAAGTCGGCCGGCTTGACCAAATGGTGGTCGAAACCCGCCTCCCGCGAACGTTTGCGCGCCAATACCTCGCCGTAACCGGTCATTGCCACCAACACGATACCTGCAAGTGCCGGTTGCGTGCGCAATTGCCTGGCGACGGCAAAACCATCCATTCCTGGCAAACCGATGTCAAGAAGTACGACGTGAGGCCGAAATCGGAGCGCTGCCTGCAACGCGGCAAGGCCGTTATTCGTTGCGCGCACGCCATGACCGGACAATTCCAAAAGCATTGTCAGGGTCTCGGCTGCATCCAGGTTATCCTCGACTATGAGAACACGTAACATTTTGCCGGTAGTTAGCGGAATTGTTGTGGCTAACGCGGGCAACAATGCAGAATCCTTTACAACCGGCAAGCGAACTTCGAACTCGCTGCCATTGCCCAAGGTACTTTGAGCGGTAACCGTGCCGCGGTGCATCTCAACCAACCGTTTCACGAGGCACAAGCCGATGCCGAGGCCGCCCTGCGACCGGTCCAGTGATCGGTCGGCCTGGGTGAAAAGATCAAAGATGCGCGGCAGCAATTCTGCAGAGATGCCGACGCCCGTATCCTTCACGCGTATCACCGCTTCATCCTCATCCTGCACCAGGGACAGTGCGATCGTGCCGTCCCTGTCGGTATATTTCACGGCGTTGGTGAGCAGGTTCACAACCACCTGCTCCAGTCGGGCGGCGTCGGCGTGCAGCCAGATGGGTGCGGGTGACAGCGAAAGCTTAAGTAAATGGCGATGTTTGTCGATGAGCGGGCGAACCGTTTCGACCGCGTTCTCGAGAACACCGCTCAATGCGATATTTTCTTCATGAAGATGGATTCTTCCGGTGGTGATCCGGGAGACTTCCATCAGATCATCGATGAGATGGGTTAATTGACCGACTTGACGCTCGATGATGCTGCGCGCTTGCTGCTGGATCGGATCTTCGTTTTTCTGCATGCGCAGCAAATGTACGGCGTTTGAGATCGGGGCCAACGGGTTGCGAAGCTCGTGACTTAGCATCGCCAGGAACTCGTCTTTGCGGCGATGTAGATCAGTCAACGCTTCCGCTTGCTCAAAAGTTTTTTTCTCCAGCAGGCTGCGTTCGGTGATATCGTAGAAACAATCGATTGCACCGGTAATCTCGCCGCGTTCATTCTTCAGTGGCACGATATTGGAGACCATCGTAATGCGTGACCCGTCGGGCCGAGCAAACATAATTTGCTGGTCGTGCACCGCCGCCGCTTTACCTTGCAGCACTTGTGACATCGGCGTGTCGGCGATTGCTAACGGCGTGCCGTCGGTCAGGAACAATTGGAACGAGCTGCGAATTTGTTCGTCGGATTCACCAGGTTTCGGCTCCAAACCCCATAACTCAACCGCGACGCGGTTGTACGCTACGTTTTCCCCGGATAAGTCACACGAATACATGCCGATTGGGCCCCGGTCGAACAAGGCACGGAAACGCGCTTCACTTTGGCGCAGCGCGTCTTCTGTTTTTGTGCGCTCGGTGATGTTGGTAAAAAGCACGGCAATTTTTTTGGTGCCCGGCCCACCGATCCGAAAGGCATAGACATCGAACCATCGGTCGCCCAGCCCCTTGGCGACGTTTACGTAGCGAGCCGGTTCGCCGGTCAGGGCGATCTTGCCGTATAGCTCGATCCAGTATGGTTCGATATTAGGAACCAGTTCACGCATCCGTTTTCCCGTTGCGTTGTTCATACCGGTCTGGTTCTCAAATGAAGCATTGACTTCCAAAAACAGGTAATCGACCGGGTTGTCCTGCTCATCAAAAATCATTTCGATGACGCACAGGCCCTCGTCCATCGAATTAAACACATTGCGGTATTGCGCTTCGCTGGCGCTCAAAGCTGTATCGGCGCGCAATCGTTCCAGCCGCGTCCAGATGCGCGCGGTGAGCTCGCGCGAGAGGGCGATTTCATCCTGGCGCCAATCGTACGGCGCAGAATGATACAGACATAGCGCAAAGCGCCATTGGTCATCACGTATGAGCGGCTCGCAGATGAATGCGGCAATTTTCAGCGAAGCAAATTTTTCAGGGCTGGTACGCGCGTCGTTGTCAGTATTGCGCACAACGATTGTTTCGCCTGCGTGGGCTAATCGTATAAATTCTTCCCCGACAAAATCGCCAAGACGATGAACACCAACCAGACTTGGAATATCCTCCCGATGCCATTCATGGCGGATCTCTACCTGATCGGCCGCTGCGTTGATCTCGACAAACGCACACGACGAGAGTTTGAAATGAGCGGCAATTTTCGCGCCGACAATGCGCATCATTTCGTCGACATTCGTCCAAAGCACCAGATCGTGGCTGACGCCAGCGAGAAAGGCGAGGTTTAGTTCCGCACGTCTGCGCTGTGTTACATCGCGCGAAACGGTTAACAGTCGTTCAGGCTTGCCGGTCGCATCGAGTATCGGCGTAATCGCCACGTCCCACCACTTGGATTCACCGCTAAAGGTGCGGAAAAATCCGACAAAGTGTCCTGCGGCTCCGGTCGCCGCTGCGTTTACCGCCGTTTGCGCCGCCTGCCGATCGTCGCCCTCCCAGAAATCAACCCAGGATTTGTTTAAAAATGGTCGGATGTCTTCGATGCCCAGCAATGCCTGCCCGCTTAGCATGGACAACAAATTGCCTTCGAGGGTGAGTACCTTGATGCAATCAGGGCTGCTTTTGACAATGCTCCGATTGAATTCTTCGCTCGCACGCAAGGCTTCCGCCGCGTGCTTGCGGTCGGTGATGTCGCGGGTGAAACAGCGGGTGTGGACGAACTTGCCGTCCTCGATATATACATTAGAACTGACCACGACATGGCGGATGGAGCCATCTTTGCAGCGCATGCGTGCTTCATGATCGTGCAGGGCTTCGCCGCCAGTCAATCTGACGAGCATATCCTCGATTACCGGCCGGTCGGCATGAAACTCGGTGATGTTGTGACCGATGTATTCTTCACGCGTGTACCCCAGCAGGTCGAGCTCGGTCTGATTGGCCCAAAGTATGCTGCCGTCAGGTCCGACCCAATTCAGTCCAACGGATGCATTTTCGACGAAATCGCGGAGTTCCGCTTCGCTGCGCTGCAGCGCGTTCGCGCTCAGCAGTAATTGTACGTTGTGTTGTTCCAGCGCGTGGCTGGTCTGAAGCGCATCGTCGAGTTTACGCGCGGCATGGCTCTGGTCGCGCGCCGCCATCGCCTGGGCCTGATACGCGGCCGATGCAAACAGGCCCAGATTCTCAAGCTGTCGCAGATCTTCACTGTCGAATTTGCGAAGTGCATCATGCGCGACCGCCCAGATCGTGCCAACGGCTTTCCCCGCGACGTAGAAAGGCACCAGCAGGCACTCTTCCACCGGTGGTGTCACGGGTTCGAAATAGGCGTAGCGCCGCTCAATGTGGGCCAGAAGCAGCGGCGCATTGCTATCGAGTACTTCGCCGCACGGGCTGAAATTGCGTGGTGTACCGCCGCCGATATGTTGCTCCCACAGGCCGGCAATCGCAGGCCAATAGAAACGCTCTTTGTTTTCGGTCAGCAAACTGACGCCTGCCGAGCCAGCTTTGAGGACCTCGAGAATCGACTCGGCGAGGGTCTGCAGAATAGTGTCCGGTGCGTCGGCCAGCGACCGAGTCAGCGCCACCAGTGCGAGGTTTTCCGAGGCGTAATCTGGTTGGCGTGGCGCACGCCGGTTCAATTCCTCGGTGCGGAAGATCGATTCCAGTGGCACAGGACTTGTGGTGGCCTTCACTGTTTGTGCCCGGACTCAGGTCCATATGAAATGCGACGGCAGCTCGGACCGCGGGCGGCGAAGTTCGTTTTCACCCGTTGATGGTTTTCAATAAACTTTAAAAACACTCTTCTGGCCGCGATGAAAATCTCGGGTTGACGTAGGGCATCCGGCGTCTGCTGATGATAAACAACCATTGGTTCCTTGAGTGGCCACATCGGTGGCGCGGGCCCGCTACCATCGATTCTAGTAGAAACTTTTTTTGCGGACTGTAGGACATTGGCTGTCAATAGCGAGTAGTTTTCCTACACGAAGGTTGCAGGATTTTGGGCATCACGCGGAATCGACGAAAGCAGAAAAAATAGCTAAAGTCTATCTGCAGAGCGGTTTACAGGCGATAAATGTCTGGAAATCCTTGCCAGTGCTAGTGTTTGCCTTCGCGGTTTTCCATGGCTGCCGCGCTAGGAAGTTTTGCGAAGCGCCTGCGGAGTCAGACGGCGCTCACCAATGTTGAACGCACCTTCGATCAACAGTGCCAGTATTGCAACCGGTACGGCACCGGCCAGCAAGGTTGCGTTGTCATTCAGCGCCAATCCGGTGACGATGCGTTCACCGAAGCCACCGGCACCGATGAATGCAGCGATGGTTGCCGTGCCGACGTTGATGATGGCTGACGTTTTAATGCCAGCCAATATGGTTGAACAAGCGAGCGGCAATTCAATCAGCCGCAGGATCAATGGCGGCGTCATACCCAACGATTGGGCCGCCTGCTTCATGCCTGGCGGAATCTGCGTTAAGCCGGCGTGGGTATTACGGACAATCGGCAGCAGTGCGTAAATACCCAGGGCGATGAAGGCTGGCACCAAGCCGATGCGACCCGTAATGGGGATCAGTATGGCGAGCAGGGCGAGTGAAGGAATGGTTTGCAGCACGCCGGTCACGCCAAGAATTATCGCCTCGGCGAGGCGGTGACGCGCCGCAAAAATGCCAAGCGGGACGCCGATAACTATGCTGGCCACAAGTGACATAAACACCAATGATAAATGTTCAACAGCGAGCCGCGCAAAGTCGGGCCCAAAAAGTTTTAGCCACAATCCGTCAGGGGCGGCAACCATGGTCGGGGGAATTTTTGCGTCGCTGGAAACCGGCTCGGCAGATGGCTTCACGTTGTCGGCGCTGTTATATTTGCCTGCCAGAAAATCGCCTGCGACATTGGCAAATGTCTGGCCATTTAACTCCGCAGCCGCATTCATGTCACGCATCGCTGCATCAGAGATGCGGGCTTCCAACTTGGTCAGTGCGGCGAACGTTTTGGGCAGGCGCGTGGGCAAGTCTATTCTGTAAAGCAGTACTGCATCGTAGCGGGGAAAATATTGAAGATCGTCCGTCAGCACTGCCATCTGATACTTGTCGAGCTTGGCATCGGTCGAATAAATATCGATGACGTCTATTTGACCCTGTGCGACGGCTTCATAGGCAAGACCGTGATCCAATCCGCGCAGATTCTCAAATGGCAACCCATAAGTGCGCTTCAGCCCCGGCCAACCGTCGGCGCGGCCGATAAATTCCTGCGAAAGTCCGAGCCGCAATCGTGGAGAATTTTTCAGGTCGGAAAGTCGCTTGATGCCTTTACTGGCTACGGAATCAGCGCGTATTGCCAGCGCATAGGTATTGTTAAATCCCAGCGGCACCGCAACTTGCAGCCCCATTGCGGCCAGCCTCGAATTAAGTTCAGGTAGCGGTGGCACATGGTCAAGTTTGAGAATTTCCCGCGCAATGGTGCCGGTATATTCTGGGTAGATGTCAATACTTCCGGCCTTCAGCGCGCTCAGTACAATTGCGGTGTTGCCCAGCCCTTGCCGGTGCGTCACCTTGGCCTCGCCCGCGGCGTCGCCGGTCTGCTTGATGATTTCGCCGAGGATGTATGATTCCGTAAAGCGCTTGGAGCCAACGTTAAGTGGCGAGCCCATCGCTGGAATCGCAAATGCGAGCATGGTGATGCCCGCCGCAATGGCGTTCGATAAATTCATGTTTCCTGCTACCTACGCGCATGGGCTGCGCTCAAGCGCTAGTTTAGCCCGACTGGGCAACCGTAAAATTGCGGCCAACTTGCGCGACGACCGGGCTAGCTGCCAACAAAGCTGACTTCAGACGCCTCGAGCTGGCCGACGATCACCTGCACCTTCACACGTACGGTCCGACCGTTGGCGAGATTGGTAGCGGCACCACCAACAAATGTTGCGGCGGACGCGTTGATATTCTCGCCGCGAATGGTGAAATTGGCGGCGGATACAAAGTTTGCGATTTCGCCCTGAACAACATATTGAATTCGCTCACCGGCGGCAATGGGTCGAAAATCAGTCGCCACCACGATGCCCGCCGTTTTTCGGCCCTTTACCTGGAGACGTGAGCCTACCGAGACGGCCGAAGCATTCACCGCAGTGGTTTCAACATCGGTGTCATTGAGGCGGATTCGGCCGTTACTGCTGATGGATTGCACCACGCCGTCCAACACCGTGATGGTGTTGTCATTTCGTGTGACTGGAATTCCTGTGATGATCTGGCTAGGAACGATGCTGTTGCCAGTCGCCGTATAGGTACCGAGCACGCGTACACGCGTGTTTTCCACGATCGACGTCGTGCCGGACAGATTGCCCGTGGGGGTAGTGACCCCGGCTATCGATGCAGTAGAGACGGCGACACCCTGTAGGGTGAACTGGAACGCGGAAACATTGGTCGCGTTGCCTAGCAACTCAATAGGCGCAGCAGCAACTGCCGGTGGCGAAATCAAGCGCGTGGCGAGTACTGATCTACTCTCAGGCTGTGCCAGCCCGTATACTTCGACGCGACCGCCTGCACGGAGGTTTGCGAGTGAGTTTACGCCTTCGAAAATCGTATTCTGGTCAATCTGTACCGTGAGCGGAAACACGATAATGCGCTGGTTTGCAAGGTCCACGGCGCTAACCGGCCCCACGACGGCACTCTCTACGAGAATATTGGTGGCGGCACCAGCCATTACGCTGGTCGAATTGGCGGGGATGGTACCAGTTACCTCGGCCACCATCCCCAGTTTGAGTGCGCTGAAAGGCTGTCCACCCTGCGTATTGATAAAAATAGCCGAGGCCCGGTCATCGAGCCCGGTGGCGCCAATGCCCGCAACGCCGACGGCTGTTAGTGGACCACTAGCGGTGAGGGCATCGGCAGGGGGATTCGGGTCGCCGGTACCGCCGAAGCCGGTTTTGGTTTCAGCGCCGCCCCCGCCGCCACAGGCCGCAAGTTGTAAGGTCGTGACGATAGCCAACACTACGAGAACTAAATTTGTTGAGGTATGTAAGCGCGCGTTGTTCATCATTTACTCATCTTTCGATTTCTCGGAATAGAAATACATCCCAACCCGCATGCGGGT
>JBKJVA010000082.1:0-1064 GCA_046589675.1 Usitatibacteraceae bacterium | reverse complement strand
CCATGGATAATCAGTGTCGGCACCTTGAACGCCGAAAGGTCACTGCGAAAATCAGTTGTCGCGAACGACTTCGCGCATTCGAGTGTGGCTTTCAGGCTGGCCTGCATTGCGACGCTACACGCGGACCCGAGCAGTTGATCGCTGACCGGGTGGGAAACCATGCCAACGCCGAAAAAATCCTTGAAGAATCCGGCGAAGAATTTCGCGCGGTCCTCTCGGATGCCCATTGCCATCTTGTCAAAAACAGCCTGCTCGGTGCCCTGCGGATTGTCGGCCGTCTTGAGCATAAATGGCACCACTGACGCGATAAGGGCGGCCTTGGCCACCGATTTGCCGCCGTGGCGGGACATGTAGCGGGCGATTTCGCCGCCGCCCATTGAGAACCCGACGATCACAGCATCCTGTGCACCGGTTTGTTCAATCACTGCCGCGAGATCATCGGCCAAGGTGTCGTAATCGTAGCCGCTCCACGGCTGCGACGAGCGCCCGAAGCCGCGCCGGTCATAAGCGATGGTGCGGTAGCCCGATTCGGCAATTGCCATCGCCTGGTCATCCCAACTATCCGCTGACAACGGCCAGCCGTGTAGCAAAATGACCGGGCGACCGCTGCCCCAGTCCTTGACGAAGATTTTGGTTTTATCTGTGGTCGTGACGTACCGCATGGTGTATTCGCTCCGTTGGTGATGAAATGTGACGGACATCATCAACAAAAATATTCAGCGCCTGTCGATACGTTTGACTATAACCAGCCAAGACGTCGCTGTATGTTCGACAGCGCACAGAAGCAACAATTTTGTCCGGCTTGTCAGGCAATCGTTTCAAAACCCAGCTGCTTTCAGGTAATTTGCCTCGCGTCAATGGCAACGCAATCAACGTTAGATCGATTCTGCTGTATTTATTTTCTGGAAATTGGGCCAAGTAACTGAAGTACCAAAGCGGAAGTGCTTTCTGGGAATTGGCTGACCAGAGAAGCCAAGACAGCTTACTATGGCCAGTGCAGCGGTCAATCGGAGCGCTAATGTTCGACACCGCACAGACGGCCCTTTGCTTCCGCGTTAGCCTTG
>JBKJVA010000316.1:0-2612 GCA_046589675.1 Usitatibacteraceae bacterium | reverse complement strand
CGATCATGTTCCAGATCGATCGATGCCGCCGCGCGGTAATCCTCGCACATCGCGTGCATGGTGGCGGGGTCGCTCACGTACGAGAGGTATGCGGCGTAAGTTTCGGCGGTAAAAGCCGACATGCCAGCGTGTCCCCAACCAATTTTCTTCTGCAGGTAGGTTTCCGGTGCGGCAGCGATCATGGATTCCGGAAACGGCGCGGGCTGAATAAGGAAAAACCACCACCAGTACGCGCGCGCAAAATCCATCGTGGTCTGCTCGTACATCGCCAGCGTCGGTGAAATATCGAGCAGCATGACGCGCTTGACCGCTGCCGGATGATCGAACGCAAGTCGATGCGACACGCGTGCGCCTCTATCGTGGCCACAAAGATAGAACGAAGCGAAGCCAAGCTGGTGCATTACCTCAACCTGATCGCGGGCCATCTCGCGTTTGCTGTAATTCGAATGATCCTCCAGCCCGACCAGTTTTTCACTTTCACCATAGCCGCGCAAATCTGTCACCACCACCGTGTAGTGTTTCGCCAGTTCGGGTGCAGTGCGGTGCCAGATGAGGTGCGATTGCGGGTAGCCGTGTAGCAGCAATAAAGGCGGGCCGCTGCCTTTAAACAGGGTATTTATTTCGACGCCGTTGGCGCGCAAACGCTTATGGGTGAATCCTGCAAACATGGCTGTCTCCAAAAATTAAAGCAACTTCCGCAAGTCCGTCTTGAGCACCTTACCGTAATTATTTTTGGGCAATGCTTCAATAAAGCGGTATTCCTTGGGCCGTTTGAAGCGGGCGATGTGTTGCAGGCAATGTCGATCCAGCTCTGCCGCTTCCACTGACGCGTTCGCTCTTAACACTACAAAGGCGACCACCGTCTCACCCCATTCTGCGTCGGGTCGACCGACGACCGATACTTCGGCCACGGCGTGATTTTGCAACAGCACTTCCTCGATTTCGCGCGGGTAAATGTTTGATCCGCCGGAAATGATCAAGTCCTTGCTCCGATCGAGGAGGGTGAGAAAGCCATCTTCATCGATACCGCCGACGTCGCCCGTCCATAGCCAGCCGTCGCGCAACGCTTGCGACGTTGCCGCAGGATCTTTCCAGTAGCCGAGCATGACGGTGTCGCCTTTAACACAAACTTCTCCGGCCTCACCATCTGTAACAGCGTCACCAGCTTCATTGCAGACGCGAATCTGCACACCGCTATGCGCCACCCCCACCGACGCCAGCCGCGCTTCATGGCGCGGATGGCGTGAGTCGGTGTGATGAAACCGGGACAGCGCACTGATCGTCATCGGGCTTTCACCCTGACCGTAGATTTGCACCAACTTGTCGCCGAATACGTGTAGCGATTTTTTCAAATCGGCGACATACATCGGGCCACCGCCGTAAATGATGGTCTTCAAATTTCCACAATCGGCATCAAACTGCGCGACGTACTCGGTCAGCCGTTTGACCATGGTCGGCGCGGCAAACATCGACATGCCGGTATGGGTTTTCAGCAACGACACGATCTCGGCGGGATCAAAGCCGCCCGACTCGGGAAACACTTGCTTGGCACCGCGCAGCACATGGGCAAAGTTATACAGCCCGGCACCGTGCGACACCGGTGCTGCATGCAAAATGCAATCGTGCACTTCAATGCTGTCGACATCACTGAAATAATTAAATGTCATCGCGGCAAGGTTGCGATGCGTCAACATCGCCCCCTTGGGCTTCCCGGTCGTGCCGCTGGTATAGAAGAGCCAGGCGAGATCGCCCGGCTCGCTCGTTGCCATTGTCAGCGGCGGCTGCATGCACATCTTCTCGAATTCGCCTGATTCAAGCACAACCATTCGCGGCAGCGATGGCAATTGCGGGATGGATCCCCGCAAACTCTCCGCCCATTCGGAGGAAACGAAACAAACTGACACACCGGCATCCGCAAGAATGAACATTGCCTCGCCTGGATGTAATTTCGCATTGATCGGTACCGCCACGCAGCCCGCCCACCAGATTGCGTACAGCGCTTCCAGATACGCCGGACAGTTGCCTGCCAGTATCGCGATGCGATCTCCCGGCATGCATCCCATCTGGCTGCGCAATGAATGCGCCCGCGCTGCGGCGTTGCCTGCAAATGCGCGATATGACATGGCTGGCCGAGTACCAAGCACCAGTGCGGCTTGGTCAGGGTGTGATTTTGCGGAGCGAGCCAGCCAGCAGGCAATATTCATAACGTAAAATGGTAGTGCATTTCGCCTTCAAATTCATCCACGCTTCGAAAACTTCTCTCGTCCCCGATGTCGCCCCCGGCTTTGCCTCCACACCGCCCCTCACCCGCCCAACCATCCGTGCAGGCAATATTGCTCGCCTTTACACCCGGACTATTCGTCGTTCTTTGGAGCACCGGATTCATCGGCATGAAAATTGGCGCGCCGTTCGCCGAGCCATTCACGTTTATGGGTTTGCGGATGCTATTGGTGATTGCAATCCTGCTCACCATTATCGCAATCACCCGCGCACCCTGGCCACGAGATGCTGCCACCGTCGGCCACATCGCCATCGCCGGTTTACTGGTACATGCGACCTACCTGTGCGGGGTGCTGTTTGCCATCCAGATGCAACTGCCACTGGGATTTGTA
>JBKJVA010000205.1:0-4214 GCA_046589675.1 Usitatibacteraceae bacterium | reverse complement strand
GGGTTTGGCTTGGTGTGTTTCTTTACGCGATTCACACCTTCAACCACCGCGCGAGCAAAGTCAGGCAGCACTTTTAACACGGTGCCGCGCTTGCCTTTGTCCCTGCCTGTGAGAACGACCACCTGGTCGCCTTTACGTATCTTGCTCATCATTCGACTCCTTACAACACTTCAGGTGCCAGCGACACGATCTTCATGAAGCGCTCGTTACGCAACTCACGCGTAACCGGCCCGAAGATGCGGGTGCCAATTGGCTCCAGCTTCGCATTCAACAGTACGGCGGCATTGCCATCGAACTTGATGAGCGAACCATCGCTGCGGCGAACACCTTTGGCAGTGCGAACCACCACGGCATTGTAGATCTCGCCTTTTTTAACGCGGCCACGAGGCTGCGCGGTTTTAACGCTGACTTTGATGACGTCACCAATGCCCGCATATCGGCGCTTGGAGCCGCCAAGGACTTTGATACACATCACCGACCGCGCGCCGGTATTATCGGCGACGTCGAGAATCGACTGCATCTGAATCATTTTTTTATCTCCAACTTATTCCGCACCACGTATGTGGAACAGATAGTCTTGGACCCGTCTTATGCTGTCAGCGTCCCGAAAGGACATTGCCAGCAGGTTAGAAAACTTCTTTTTGCCCGATCGCTTGATTTCGGCTTCGGCTGACTCACGGGCAGGTCGATTTGCGGTAATTTGCAACTCGTTTTTAGCAGACTTTCAGCCGACGAAGCCACGGCTGGAGCAGCAAAGTCCGTAAGTATATACCGGAAACAAGGGGCGACACAAGTGGGAGTTCAAAATATCGCAGCGTCGCGCAGTTCTGCGGGATCACAACCGGGTTACCGACTGTTGAATTTATCCATACAACCGGCTGGCAGCGACTACAGCATCAAGTGGGGGCGTTTACTTATGCGTTATTTAGAGTTGATTCTTTAAACCCCGACAAAAATGACTACCTCAGAACCGCTTTGTAAGCGTCATATGCGCACCGTCTCGTTTCATCTGCAAACGATTTAAAAAACTCATGCCCAGTAGTGCTACATCGAGGCCGTTTTCGAAAACAGTTGCCTCAATCCGGTAAAGCGTAATCGTTCCAATCGTGACCGCGTCCAGGGATACTCGATAAACGGGGACAACGCCACCTGCCGTCGCGGAAAACCCTCGTTGGCCCTTGGTGTAGTCGATACCCATGTTTCGCGCGGCGGCGGCCGGAAGTGCAATCATGGTCGCGCCGGTATCGACGAGAAAGCGGACCGACTTGCCGTTGATCTGCCCTATCGTCCAGAACTGCCCCACCACATCGGCGCTAAGTATCAGCGTGTTGTCCGACTTAAGGCCTTCGCTCGATGCAGAGAAATGTTCGCCGATGTCGAGTGTGTGGCGCTTGCCGTCAATTTCAAAAACCGCACTGGCCGATGCGGTACTGATGAGGATTACACCCTCCGGCTGTTTCTGGCCCACTGAAATAGTGCGTGGCGATGCGCCGTTGATGACCACAACGGCCTTGCCTGGGAACAATCCGACCACCGTCACGTTGGCAGCGAAAGCATCCTTGGAGACGATCAACAGGAGCAGCGCGAGCACCCGCACGATGCCGCTACAATGCCGCATTCCTTCACTGATTGTGCCCTTGAAACCTGTCGCCATTTTTCGTTTTTCTGTTGAAGACGGACCCGGCTATTTTGCCAGCTTTCTGGATCGGCATTGTGTTCCCTGGACAGTCTTCAAGCTTGACGAAGGCGCTGCACTGCCGGACGAGCTCAATGACTACGCCGGCCTGGTATTCATGGGCGGGGCGATGAGCGTGAACGATGAACTGCCCTGGATGGCACCGATGCTGAAACTAATCCGCCGCGCCATCGAAAATGACCAGCCCTGCCTCGGCCACTGTCTCGGCGGACAATTGATGTCCAAGGCAATGGGTGGGACTGTCACGCTCAACCCGGTGAAAGAAATTGGCTGGAATGAGGTTCAGGCGACCAATTCGGCAGCGGCGCGCGACTGGCTCGGAGGAGAGTCTTCCCGCCTGCCCGCGTTTCAATGGCATGGCGATACATTTTCCATTCCAGCAGGTGCAGAGCGCATTCTCACTAGCGACGCTTGCCTGAATCAAGCCTTTGTCATTGGCAAATCTCTGGGCATGCAATGCCACACGGAGATGACCCCGGAAATGATTGAAGACTGGTGTCGAGACTGGGAGAGTGAAAACGCTGATCCGATGTTGGAGAGCATCCAAACACCAGAAGAGATGCTGACAGCGACACGAGGCAATTTGCCGGGACTAAACCGCCTCGCTGACCGGCTGTACGCGAAATGGCTGGAAGGCCTCAATCGCGAAAATTGTTGAACTGCAACGGCACTTCGTCAATTTTTTCTTTACATAACGCGATGGTCTGCTGAAGATCGTCGCGCTTGGTACCTTGCACCCGAACTGACTCTCCCTGAATGGATGCGGTGACCTTGATCTTCGATTCCTTAATTAGTTTCTGGATTTTCTTGGCGAGATCCGTCGCGATGCCATTCTTGACATTGATGACCTGCTTGACCTTGTCGCCACCGATTTTCTCCCGGTCTTTCTCGTCCAGTAACCGCACATCAACGCCGCGTTTGGCCATTTTATTGAGCAGCACATCCTTGACCTGCGCAAGCTTGAAATCGTCGTCGGCAAACAGTGTCAGTTCAAATTCGTTCTGCTCGACCCGTGCGTCCGAACCCTTAAAATCAAAACGCGTCGAGACCTCTTTGTTGGTCTGTTCGATCGCATTTTTGAGTTCTACTTTGTTTGCTTCGGAGGCGATGTCAAAGGATGGCATTTTTACTCTCGCTAACTATTCATCGGTAAATATGACCGGTCATTTCTTCAGCGACTTTTTGTTCGCCGCAATCCGCAACCGTAATGCGTTGAGCTTGATAAAACCACCCGCATCGGCTTGATTGTACGCGCCGCCGTCATCGTCGAACGTCGAGATGGTTTGGTCAAACAATGAGTCGGACTTTGATACCCGCCCGACGACCAGAATGGTGCCTTTATACAGTTTCAATTTCACCCGGCCGTTGACGGTCGCTTGCGATTGGTCGATCAAGCTTTGCAGCAATACGCGCTCCGGCGAAAACCAATAGCCGTTATAAATCATGCGGCCGTAGCGCGGCATTAAATCGTCCTTCAACGACAACACTTCGCGATCCATGGTGATGGACTCAATGGCACGGTGGGCTTTAAGCATGATGGTGCCGCCTGGCGTTTCGTAACAGCCGCGCGATTTCATGCCTACGTAGCGGTTTTCCACCATGTCGAGTCGCCCAATCCCGTGCTTGCCCCCGAGGCGATTTAATTCTGTCAGCACCTTGGCGGGTGTGAGCTTTTTGCCGTTGACGGCGACAATATCGCCCTTTGCATAATCAAGCTCGACGTATTCGGGTTTGTTGGGCGCCTTTTCCGGTGAGACGGTAATCCTCCACATCGAGTCTTCCGCCTCAAAATTCGGGTCTTCAAGGATACCGCCCTCATAGCTGATATGCAGCAGATTGGCGTCCATCGAATACGGCGCGCCACCACCCTTGCGTTTCTTGAAATCGACCGGAATCTTGTGCTTGTCCGCGTATTTCAACAGTTTTTCGCGGGATAGCAAATCCCATTCGCGCCACGGCGCGATGATCTTCACGTTCGGCATCAGGGCGTAGGCACCCAATTCAAAGCGGACCTGATCGTTGCCTTTGCCGGTCGCGCCATGGGAAATTGCATCGGCACCCGTTTTGCGGGCGATATCGATCATGTTCTTGGCGATCAGCGGACGTGCAATCGAGGTACCGAGCAGATACTCACCTTCGTACACCGTGTTGGCACGAAACATCGGAAAGACGAAATCGCGAACAAATTCTTCGCGCAAATCCTGAATATAGATATTTTGCTTCTTGATACCAAGCTGCAGCGCTTTCTTGCGGGCCGGTTCGACCTCTTCACCCTGGCCAATATCTGCCGTGAAGGTGATCACTTCGCATTTATAAACATCCTGCAGCCACTTCAGGATGACCGACGTATCCAGGCCGCCGGAATACGCCAGAACTACTTTATTTATATCGCTCATCAATTTCTCACGCGTCGAAGATACTATTTTTAAAATGCCAGCACTGGCGCGGCTCTCAGGCAATTTATGCTCTGCCCACCGCGCCAATACTAGAGTTATGTTATTGGGAACTTCTAAAAACC
>JBKJVA010000359.1:0-12849 GCA_046589675.1 Usitatibacteraceae bacterium | reverse complement strand
CGGCAAATTACTGTTGAGCGACGGTTCCATTGAAGGACTTCTCCACAAGGTTCTTCAGTTTTTGACTCGCATGAAAGGTCACCACGCGACGGGCCGTAATCGGAATTTCTTCACCTGTTTTTGGATTACGCCCTGGACGCTGCGGTTTGTCGCGCAGCTGGAAATTGCCGAAGCCGGAGAGCTTTACGCTGTCGCCATGCTCAAGGGCGAGCCGAATTTCTTCGAAAAAAGATTCGACCATATCCTTCGCTTCGCGCTTGTTTAAGCCCACTTTTTCGAACATTAAGTCCGCAAGTTCTGCTTTTGTGAGCGTTGTATTCATTTTCGCTTTAATTTCTTAAGGTTGCGCCAAACTCTTTAGAAAGTACTTGAAGTATTTCGGCGACTATTTTGTCTGCCTCTGAATCTACCAAAGTTCTATCAGTATCCTGCATAAGTATACGGAAGGCAACACTTTTTTTCCCGTCCTCCAGGTTTTCTCCGCGGTAAAGATCAAAAGGCGAAAAATCGATTATCGAAGAGATTTTTGCCCCTTTTACGGTATCGATCAAGGCCTGCATTTCGAGTTGATCATCGACCAGCACAGCAATATCCCGACGGACGGTTTGCATGCGGGAAACAGGCTGATACCAAGGTGCGATCCCCGCTTGCAACGCGGCTGCGTCGAGTTCGAAAATGATCGGCGCGATCGGCAAATCATATTTCTGCTGCCATTGCGGGTGTAGTTCCCCGATCAGGCCGGCCTTTCTTCCCGCAACGGAGATTGAGGCAGAACGGCCAGGATGGAGGGCGGCATGCGAAGTCTTTTCAAAGCGCGTCTCAAGTCCTCGCAGAAGCACTTCGATATCACCTTTGACCGAATAAAAATCAGCCGGCACGCCCTTTTGACCACCTTCCGCCCATTGTTCAGGGAAGCGCGCTCCGTAGATCAAGCCGCCCAACAATTCTGGTTGCGCATCCAGACTGGGGATGTCGTGCAGGAAACAACGGCCCAATTCAAACAGTTTCAAGCGCGATTCGCCATGGTTCAAATTGTGTTGTAGCGTCTCAATCAGGCCACCAAACAAGTTTGTGCGCATCACGCTCATGTGACTTGAAATGGGGTTAGCCAATCTCACCGGCGTTGCATTGCCTGCGAAATCCAGTTCCCATCCCGCCGGTGTGAAACTATAGTTGATGACCTCCTGATAACCTAGATCAACCATCAGGCGGCGCATTGAGGCGCGAGAGCGCTTTCCGTCCAAGACGGGTAACATCGGTAATGTAGCTTTCGGCGGCGTCGCAGGGACTTTTTCGTAGCCGTGGATACGCGCGATTTCCTCAACAAAATCTTCTTCAATTTTCAAATCGAAGCGATATGAGGGTGGCGTCACGGACAACATTCCATCTACCTCCGTCACATTGCATTGGAGGTGCGTCAATATTGCGATCATTTCAGCAACCCGAATGTCCATTCCAAGAAGTCGCACGACACGGGCAGGTCGAACATTTATTGCGGTATACACTGGCAACGCGCCACTCACCTCGGTAATTGGCCCAGTCTTTGTGTCCCGGGTGCCACAAATTTTAAGCGCCAGGTGGGTGGCATATTCGATTGCGTCGCGCGCGCCCTCGGGATCTACGCCGCGCTCAAATCGGTAGGCGGCGTCAGAATTGATGCCAAGCGTGCGCGTCTTTCCCTGAATCACGTTCGGATCAAAATATGCCGATTCGAAAAACACACTCGTCGTATCGCTTGTGACCATGCTTTCCAGACCACCCATCACGCCACCCAGCGCCACCGGACCATTTTCATCTGTGACCAACAGCATGTCCGGCTGCAAGGTAACGCACTGCGCGTTGAGTAGAGTCATTGTTTCGCCGGTATGTGCAAACCGCACGTCGATACAACCCACCAGCTTTTGGTGGTCAAACGCGTGCAATGGCTGGCCGCGTTCGAGATTGACGTAATTTGTGATGTCAATCAATGGCGCGATTAACCGCAAGCCAGCGCGTTCAAGGCGTCGTTTCATCCAGTCTGGCGTTTTTCTGTTTGCGTCAATGTCGGTGATCACGCGTCCCAAATATCGGCCACACGCATTTGGCGCTGAGATGGTAACAGCCTTGAAATCCGCTCCAGTGCTTGTGATTGGTGATATCACTGGTATTGTCAATGCACTATTCGTAACAGCAGCGAGGTCGCGGGCAATGCCGATCATGGACAGGCAATCTCCGCGGTTAGGCGTCAATTTCAGTGTGAAATACACATCGTCCAGATCGAGATGAGTTCTAATATTCTGTCCGATGGGCGCGTCACAGCCGAGTTCGAGCAGCCCTGCGTGGTCATCCGACAAGCCCAGCTCGCGCGCCGAACACAGCATCCCGTTCGACTCGACCCCTCGAAGTTTCGCCTGCTTGATTTCAAGCCCCGGAAGCTTCGCGCCTACCAGTGCACAAGGCACCCGCATGCCAGTGGTCACGTTTGGCGCGCCACAGACTATTTGTAAAATTGCTCCCGTTCCTGCATCAACTTCGCACACACGAAGTTTGTCGGCGTTCGGGTGGGGCGCTATCGCTTTTACCTCGGCAACGACGATATGGTCGAACGCGGCAGCCACAGGTGCAATTTCTTCTACTTCCAGTCCCGCCATCGTCAATCTGTGCGCAAGTTCGTCCACCGTCAATCTAGTATCGACCAGCTCTTTAAGCCAATTTACGGAAACTTTCATCTTGGCATCCTGTTAGCGGAATTGGCTCAGAAACTTCATATCGTTCTCGAAAAACAGTCGCAGATCATTCACGCCGTATTTCAGCATCGCAAGACGATCCAACCCCATGCCGAACGCAAAGCCGGAAAACGTTTCGGGATCGATGCCGCCATTGCGAAGCACCTGTGGGTGCACGACGCCGGCACCACCAATTTCCAGCCACTTGATCTTACCGCCCTTGTTTTCCCATTCCATATCGACTTCCACCCCGGGTTCAACAAACGGAAAAAACGAGGGGCGAAAGCGAATCTGCATGTCGTCGCGCTCGAAAAAAGCCCGGAAAAACTGTGTCAGCGTGCCTTTAAGGTCGGCCAGGCTGATGCCCTCGTCAATCCACAAGCCTTCGATCTGGTGGAACATCGGAGAATGGGTGGCATCGTGGTCACAACGATAGACGCGACCTGGACAAATGATCCGAATCGGGGGGTTGTGTGCTTCCATATAGCGTATCTGCACAGGTGAGGTATGCGGCCTCAGCACATGTTCAGAATTGGCAATATAGAAGGTGTCCTGCATTGAACGTGCCGGGTGGTTCGGGGGGGTATTCAATGCGGTGAAGCAATGGTAATCCGTTTCAATTTCCGGGCCATCCGCAACTGAGAATCCCATCGTCGCAAATAGCGCTTCTATGCGCTCCAGCGCTCTGGTGACCGGGTGCAAACCGCCTAGCCCGGCTGATCTCCCCGGCAGGGTTACATCAATAGACTCGGCGTTGAGCTTCGCTTCCAGTGCGGCGCTGGAAATACGGTCCCGCGCTTCAACAATCAGTGATTCGACCATTGCCTTGGCCTGGTTGACCATAGCGCCCGCAGTCTTTTTTTCTTCCGGCACCATGGCCCCAAGCTTTTTCAGTTGCTCCGTCAGCGATCCCGATTTACCGAGATACTTTGCCTTAACCTGTTCAAGTTCAGGCATGGACTTCACAGCAGCTAAATTGGCTGTCGCGTCACTTAAAATCGCCTTAATGGTACTCATCTGAAATCACTTTTTTGGTTGTGACGCTGGTCGGCGCAAAAAACAAAAGGCCCGATACACGGGCCTTTTGCGTTTTTACTTGAGTCAGAACTACTTAAACCCTACGCAGCAAGGCCCGCTTTGGCTTGCTCGATAAATCGCGCAAACGCCGGCTTATCCATCACTGCCAGATCTGCCAACACTTTGCGATCAACCTCAATCGACGCCTTCTTCAAGCCGTTCATAAATCTTGAATACGTCATGCCACCAGCTCGCACGGCGGCATTGATACGAGCGATCCAAAGGGCGCGGAATACGCGCTTTTTGTTACGACGATCACGGTAGGCATATTGCCCGGCTTTCATTACCGCTTCTTTAGCGATACGGAAGACCGTACTGCGACGACCGCGATAACCTTTAGCCAGGTCCAACACTTTTTTGTGACGCGCTCGGGCGGTTACACCACGTTTAACTCTTGGCATGGTCGTTCCCTTTACGCGTAGGGCAGCATGCGATGCACGCTGACCAGATTGGATGCATGGATCTCAGTCGTGCCACGCAATTGACGCTTGTTCTTGGTGGTTTTCTTGGTGAGGATGTGGCGTTTGAACGCCATGGAGCGCTTGATAGAACCGCTTCCACGTGGCTTGAACCGCTTGGCGGCGCCACTCTTGGTTTTCATCTTTGGCATGTTTCACTCTTTTGATTACGTTGCCGCAGCAGGTGATGGAACCATTCCACACTTTGAACCTGAAGTCGACTTGTTTGCACCGTTGATCGCTAATCTGCGGTCGGAGCGGTGCGCTCCTTGAAATCAGTGTTTCTTTTTGGGACCGACCATCATCACCATTTGGCGGCCTTCCATTTTCGGGAATTGTTCCACCTGTCCTAATTCTAACAAGTCTGCTTCCACGCGCTTTAACAACGCCATACCCAATTCCTGATGGGCCATTTCACGTCCACGAAAGCGCAGCGTAATCTTGGTCTTATCCCCTTCTTCCAAAAAGCGTTTCAGATTGCGTACCTTGATGTTGTAGTCCCCATCATCCGTACCAGGCCGGAATTTTACTTCCTTTACCTGAATCTGCTTCTGCTTCAACTTGGCTTCGTGGGCTTTTTTGGCTTCGCGATATTTGAATTTACCGAAATCCATGATCCGGCAAACCGGCGGCTTCGCCGTTGGGGCAATTTCCACCAAATCCAGTTGCGCCTCTTCCGCTTGCCGGTTGGCTTCCGCCAGACTCACGATACCAATTGGCTCACTCTCAGGGCCAAGCAGCCGAACCTCTGTCACATTGGTGATTTCAGAATTGATTCGGACGTCTTTTTCAGTAGCGATAAAACTCTCCCAGAAATTACTCTTAACCTTGGGTGATGGTTCTCAACACCTCAAGCTCTCATTGCAAGCAAAACCCAATTACGCTGCGTGCTTGGTCGCAATTGCAGTTTTAACATGCGAAATAAAGCCGTCGAGACTCATCGGCGGAAGATTTTCACCACCGCCTTTACCGTCTCGAACGCGCACTGTTACGGTATTTGCGTGCATTTCTTTGTCGCCTAACACCAACAAAAAAGGAACTTTTTGCACGCTATGTTCCCGTATTTTATAGGAAATCTTCTCGTTGCGCAAATCAGCCTGCACCCGAATTCCGGCTGTTTTGAGCGCGGCGACCACGTCCTGAACATAGCCAGCCTGATTTTGCGTCACATCCATGGCCACGACTTGGACGGGTGCCAACCACACCGGCATTGAGCCCGCGTGATTTTCGATCAGGATGCCGATGAATCGCTCCAAGGAACCAACAATGGCCCGATGCAGCATCACCGGTGATTTGCGCGTGCTGTGGTCGTCGACATACTCTGCCCCCAAGCGAATGGGCATGTTGAAATCTACCTGCATGGTGCCAAGCTGCCACACGCGGCCGATGGCGTCTTTGAGCGAGTATTCGATCTTAGGCCCATAAAACGCGCCCTCCCCCTTCAGTTCCTCCCACGGTACGCCGCACGCGTTCAGTGAATCGGACAAAGCAGTTTCCGCCTTATCCCAGGAATCATCCGATCCAACCCGCTTTTCTGGGCGCGTTGAAAGTTTATAAATGATATTTGTGAAACCAAAATCAGCATAGACTTTTTGTAAAAGTCTCGTGAAATCAAGGCACTCCTGCTGGATCTGTGCTTCCGTGCAGAAAATATGCCCGTCATCCTGCACAAAGCCACGCACCCGCATAATGCCGTGCAGCGCACCGGATGGTTCGTTACGATGGCAAGATCCAAATTCGCCATAACGCAACGGCAGATCTCTATAAGAACGCAGATCGGCATTGAAAACCTGAACGTGTCCGGGACAGTTCATTGGCTTAATCGCGTAATCATGTTTCTCCGACTCTGTCGAGAACATGTTTTCCTTGTAGTTCTCCCAGTGCCCGGATTTTTCCCAAAGCGAGCGTGCCAAAATCTGCGGACAGCGAATTTCCTGGTAACCATTTTCCTCGTACACGCGGCGCATATATTGCTCGACTTGTTGCCATATGGCCCAGCCCTTTGGGTGCCAGAACACCATGCCAGGCGCTTCGTCCTGCATGTGAAACAGATCGAGCTGCTTGCCAAGCTTGCGGTGGTCGCGTTTCTCCGCCTCCTCGATCATATGCAAATATTGTTCTTGATCCTCCTTCTTCGACCAGGCCGTACCGTAAATGCGTTGCAGCATTTCGTTCTTCGAATCACCACGCCAATACGCGCCGGCGAGTTTCAGCAGTTTGAAGACCTTCAGCTTTCCCGTTGAAGGTACATGCGGCCCGCGACATAAATCCGTGAAGTCACCCTCTGAATACAGCGACACTTCTTCACCCGCAGGAATCGCCGTAATGATTTCCGCCTTATATGCTTCGCCAATACTATTGAAATAGGCCACAGCCTCGTCGCGTGGCATTACTTTTCGTGTCACCTGCTGGTCTTTTTTTACGAGCTCCGTCATCTTATTTTCAATAGCAACCAAATCTTCCGGCGTGAACGGACGCTTATACGAAAAATCGTAGAAGAAGCCATTTTCAATCACCGGGCCAATGGTCACTTGCGCTTCCGGAAACAATTGCTTCACCGCATATGCCATCAGATGCGCGGTGGAATGGCGAATAACATCAAGGCCGTCAGCATCCTTATCTGTGACAATCGCCAGATCGACATTTCTATCGATGACATAGCTGGTGTCGACCAACTTTCCGTCCACTTTACCTGCGAGTGCCGCCTTGGCCAATCCAGCACCAATGCTGGCGGCAACCTCGGCCACGGAGACGGGCTGCTGGAACTGACGAATTGATTTATCGGGTAACGTGATTGCAACCATGCTGAACTCCTGAAACTGAAAATGAAAAAACGCGGATCAGCCGCGCTTTTTAGAGAAATTTCTGGACGAAACTAAACCGCGCGGTCAGCGTAAAAAACTTCCCCATGTAGTCAGCGGTGTCATAACCATTTTGTTATCCGCGATTTTCGCGGCCCTTTCGTTTCTACGTTTCGTCTACTGTACCGAGATAGCCAAAGCGCCTCGTTAAGAGTGACAAGTATAGAGGAATTCGCATGCCGCTTCAATCGACATGTCGGCAAACGCATAGTATCCTGCGTGCTGATCGTTTGAGCCAGCTTCAGGGTGCCAATGCAGCACACTTCGACTGCGCGCCGGGGCCATTCTGCGGTTAGCGATTGTTTATTTTTTGCGCATATTTGTTTTTGACTAACCCAGGGAGACCATCAGTGAAAGTAGAACAAATACTGCAACTGCCATCGATGCCAGCCGCAAGTCCGAGCTATCCCATGGGCCCATACCGGTTCATCAACCGTGAGTTCATGATCGTCACTTACGAAACTGATCGCGATTTGCTTCGCCAGGCTGTTCCGGAACCACTGGAACCAAACCCCGAAGGACATGTTCTCTATGAGTGGATACGCATGCCCGATAGTTCCGGCTTCGGCGATTACACCGAGAGTGGCGTGGTCATCCCCTGCTTCTACAAGGGTGAGCCGATCAACTTCACGGCCCAGATGTACCTCGACGATGAGCCACCGATTTCGGCCGGACGGGAAATTTGGGGGTTCCCGAAAAAATACGCACTACCCAAGCTTGAGGTTTGCTCGGACACGCTCACCGGAACTCTGCATTACGCAGGACAACTGGTTGCGATGGGTACCATGGCTTACAAGCACCAGCAAGCGCCAGGTGGTGTCGAGGCGCAGGCCAAGGGCATGACCAGAACGTCGTGTAACCTGAAGATCATTCCGGATGTTGACGGGACGCCTAAAATTTGTCAGTTGGTTGCCTATAACCTCACCGACATTACCGTCAAAGGTTGCTGGCTGTCACCAGCGCGCCTGCACTTGATCCCTCACGTCAATGCGCCTGCCGCCGACCTTCCCATCAAACGCATTATCGGCGGCAAGCACTTCATCAGCGACCTTACGCTGCCTCACGGCCGGGTGCTGTTCGATTACCTCAAAGACGCATAACTGGATCGGGAGACAATAACCATGAACAAAAAAGATGTGATCGGACTTGCATCGATGCCTTTGCAGAGCCCCACTTACCCGCGCGGTCCGTATAAATTTTTCAACCGGCAGTATCTGGTGATTAGTTATAAAACCGATGCCGACGTTATCCGCGCGCACTTGCCGGAGCCGCTTGAGCCTGTTGGTGAAACCGTGTCTGTGCAGTGGCTTGATTTACCCGATGGCGAGGGCTTCGGTGCTTATTCCGCCGCCGCGCAAATAATTCCCTGCACGTTCAAGGGTGAACCATGTAATTTCGTCAGCCAGATGTACGTCGACAACACACCGCCGCTGGCGGGTGGCCGCGAAATCTGGGGCTACCCAATGAAATATGGCAAGGCGGTTTTAAAGGTGCAAGGTGACACACTGAAAGGCACACTCAGCTACGCCAGCCAACAGGTCGCCACCGGCACGATGGTCTACAAGCATGATGCATTTCGCAAAGACTATTCCGCCGAACAGGCATTACTGGCACGTACACAGGTGACGCTGAAATTGATTCCCGACATCAATGGAAAACCAGCCATTGCACAACTGGTTGGAATCAATTTTGCCGATGTGGTGATCAAAGGTGCCTGGTCCGGTGCGGCACGTCTGGAATTGGTGCCGGCGGTGAATTGCCCGCTCGCCGATTTGCCCGTGAAGCATGTGGTTGGCGGTTTACAGATGGTGACGGACATGACGCTGCCCTACGGACGCGTGCTGCACGACTATTTAGTCAAGTAGCAACTTAAATAGAAAAGCGGCGAATTGGCGGTGCCGGTGCGCCGCCATTTTTTTGTGAATTTAGCCGAAAAATTTACAAAAATTCGCGTTTCAAATCGACCGTCGAGCGGACGCCAATATCTTTGAAATAACGGTCAATCCATTCACTGGCGCAGTCCCGGCCACGATCACGCAGCATGGTCAAAAAATCCCATTCGTATGCAAACTTGCTCGACACGGGCAAATCAGATAGCGCGCTGTCCGCCCGGATCGAGTGGATGAGCACGTACTTGAAGTCGTCGCGATACTCTTCTTTGATCTTGCCCTGATCGAGAAGCTGTTGCACAAAATAGACCGAACGCAATTCCTTGATCAACGCGGAATTGAAGGTGATTTCATTGACCCGGTTAGCAATTTCACTTGATTGTGTCGGTGGGCCCGCGCGTTCGACAGGATTGATTTGCAGTATGACGACGTCGCGTGAATCGGTGTTGTAAAACAAAGGATACAACGCCGGGTTACCCATGTATCCACCGTCCCAATAGTGCTCGCCATCGATCTCCACCGCCTGGAACAGGAACGGCAAGCAAGCGGACGCGAGCACCACGTCGGCGGTGATCTCGTGCGTATGGAAAACTCTGACCTTACCGGTGCGCACATTGGTTGCCGACAGAAATAGCTTGGTTACGCGACTCTTACCGAGCTCCTCAAAATCCACGTGCGCGTCGAGCAGCTCGCGCAACGGATTGAAATTCATCGGATTTAATTGATAAGGTGAGAAGGTACTTGTGAGCAGCTTGAAGCCTTCTGAGGCCATCGATCTCTCCATACTCCACCCGCCGAACATTTGTTCCCATGGGGTTTGTTTGACCATGCTGTATCTCTGGCCCGCGTTGGAAATCGCTTGCCAGTAATCATGTAAGGCTGCGCGCGTGGCATCTTTTCCCTTGAGCGCGCCGTAGGCATACACCACCGCATTCATCGAACCCGTGCTGGTACCGGAAATTCCCTCGATCTCGATGCGGCCATCTTCCAGAAATTTGTCCATCACGCCCCAGGCAAATGCGCCGTGCGCACCTCCTCCCTGCAGCGCCAGATTGATGCGCTTTATGCCTTCCGGCGTAGGCCTGACCTTATTATTTTTCGTCTTCCGAACAACGGAGCGCTTTGCGGGCGTCTTGCTTGCGGTTTTCTTCACACCGGCCGCAATAGTCTGGGTTTTCATTCCTCTTTCCTCGTTTCCAGGCGGTTGTTTTTCTGAAACAGCTAGACCATTTGTGCTTAAAAAAAACGGCGAACAGGTTGAACCGGTTCGCCGCTATCTTGTTGCGAGCATCACACGGACACCGAAGAAAATTACAAGAATTCGCGTTTCAAGTCCACCGTTGAGCGCACACCCAAGTGATCGAAATTATGCTGAAGCCATTCCGTCGCCAAAGCCCGACCACGGTCGCGGAGCATCGTGAGGAACGCCCAGTCACTCGACATTTTGCTGGCCGATGACAGATCTGACATCGCGTTATCTGCGCGCACCGAATGAATCAGTACGTACTTTAATTTATCGCGATACTCTTCCTTGATCCAGCCGTTGTCGAGCAGTTGTTGCACGAAGTAGACCGATCGCAATTCCTTGATAAGCGAGGAATTGAAGGTGATCTCATTGAGGCGGTTTGCAATATCGGCCGACGTGGTTGGCGGGCCTGGCCGTTCAATCGGGTTGATGTGCAAGATGACAACATCACGCGATTCTGTGTAATAAAACAATGGATAGAGAACCGGATTACCCATATATCCGCCATCCCAGTAGTGTTCGCCGTTGATTTCGACGGCCTGGAAAACTTGTGGCAGACAGGCTGAAGCCAAAACAACGTTGGCAGTTACTTCCGGCGTATGGAATATTTTTACCTTGCCGGTGCGCACATTGGTGGCGCAAATAAACAGCTTGGTCAGCTTGCTGCGCTCTAGTTCTTCGAAATCGACCTGTTGCTCAAGCACTTCGCGGAGCGGGTTGTAATTCATCGGGTTCATTTGGTAAGGCGAGAGCACGCTCATCATCGACTTCATCATGTCCTGGAGCGGATTTTCTTTATGCGCCGTTCCAATGTCCCAAGGCATCTTCTTGATGGCGAACTTTTGTCCTGCATCCGAAATTGCCTTCCAGAAGTCATGCAGCGCCTGCCTCGCGCCGTCGTTACCTTTGAGTTTTCCGTAGGCATACACCACCGCATTCATAGAACCGGCACTGGTACCGGAAAGTCCTTCTATCTCTACCCTTCCGTCCTCAAGGAATTTGTCCATGACACCCCAGCCGAAGGCTCCGTGCGCGCCACCGCCCTGCAGGGCCATATTGATTAATTTTGGATCGTTTCTTCGCACAACCGCAGGTGCCGTAACAGTTGCCGGGGTCCATGCGGCCGTTTTATTAACGGTTTTCTTTGCCACCCGCTTGGTCGCAGCCCTGCCGACACTTGCGGGAGAGGCCTTCGTCGCAATCGGTGTCGCCTTCGCTTTGGCTTTCTTAATGGTTTTTGCTTTCATTCTCAAACCTTTCATGCCCTCAGGCGGTTGCTGCATTGACTTTCAGGAAGTCGGCCCGGCAGCGCACCTGGCGCTCCGCCGAATCGAAAACGCTAACTCGAAAACGCTAACGCCCGATATCAGTGCGCAGTCCAGCCACCCTCTACCATAATGTTTGTGCCGGTGATGGATGCAGCCGCATCACTGCATAGGAAAATAGCAGTACCGGCAACTTGCTCGGTCGTGACAAATTGCTTGGTTGGCTGTGCGGCCAGCAGTACATCTTTCTTGACCTGCTCTTCAGTCATGCCGCGCGCCTTGGCGGTATCCGGAATCTGCTTTTCTACAAGCGGGGTAAGCACGTAGCCGGGACAGATTGCATTACAGGTAATGCCTTTCTCCGCGACCTCGAGTGCAACGGTTTTGGTAAATCCCATAACACCGTGCTTTGATGCGACATAGGCCGACTTAAACGGCGAGGCAACCATGGCGTGCGCCGAAGCGATATTGATGATTCGGCCCCAGCCTTTGGATTTCATATATGGGATTGCCATCTTCGTGGTGTGAAATGCGGATGACAAATTGATTGCAATGATGGCGTCCCACTTTGCAGTCGGGAAGTCTTCAACAGGACACACATGCTGAATGCCTGCGTTGTTTACAAGAATGTCAACGCCGCCGAAATCTACCGCTGCTTTTTTCATCATCGCTTCGATCTGCTCAGGCTTGCTCATGTCGGCACCGTCGTAACTCACCTTAATGCCAAACTTTGAGGCCAGGCCCGCACGAATTGTTTCGATTTCCGCCGCATCGCCAAAACCATTCAACACAAGATTAATGCCTTCTTTGGCAAACCCTTGAGCAATGCCCAATCCAATACCGCTGGTAGATCCAGTTACAACCGCCGTTTTTCCCTTTAGCATGGCCTGCTCCCTTTAGAATTAAACGAAAAATTTCCCCTGTTGTATGCGTGTCTCACTTTATCAACTACCCCCGCCAACAGTGCTGGCACTGAGCCGCATTGCCAGCAACCGGCGCGAGCCTCGAATTATGCGCGCTTAGAATTGTTTCCGGTTGTTCTTGTCAGCAATGCTGAACAGCCTGTATCCAGGGAACGCGGCTACAAAGCGTCTGCACATCTGCAGTAACCGCTGATCCCGAGCCAGTCACAGAGAGTGTCTTAGATGGATGAGCGGAAAGGTACCGTGCGACGAATGCTGCGGCTGGATATTCACTGCGCGCGGAGAGTGGGCGATGAATTGAATGAAGTTGGTAGGCACGATTGGACTCGAACCAACGACCCCCACCATGTCAAGGTGGTGCTCTAACCAGCTGAGCTACGTGCCTGCCGAAATGCAACAACCGGCATTTTAGCGGATTGTGGACC